>JANQII010000189.1 GCA_028282195.1 Prolixibacteraceae bacterium | reverse complement strand
AGCAAAGAAAAGGCTTTAGCCGTTAATGTTAAAAAACTCATTATCAGTTGTAAATATGCTACAATCCCTTATTTTTACCTAAAATGAACTATTTACCGGGCACTACTGAATCAAGTTCGGGATGACTTTGGTCTAAATTTTTGTGGCATATCAAAGCCGGATTTAATGGTTTGGGGGAAATGACGGTTGTATATCTGATAGCCTGACTTCAAGTCAGGCTATCAGATAGCATCTTAATGCGCCTCCAGCCAGTTACTGGCAGAATTCATTTCAACGGTTAATGGCAGGCCAATATTGACTGCCTGCTCCATTTGTTGCTGAACGATTTCCTGAAGTTTTTCCAGTTCATTTTTAGGGACATCGAAGTTCAATTCATCATGTACCTGCAGGGTCATTTTGGCTTGCAGTTTTTCTTTGCGCATCTCTTTCCAGATGTTAATCATCGCCAGTTTAATGATGTCGGCTGCTGATCCCTGGATGGGTGCATTTATGGCATTACGTTCGGCTACACCACGTACAACGGCATTGGCTGAGTTAATGTCTTTCAAATAACGGCGGCGCCCTTTGATGGTTTCCACATATCCTTTTTCCCGGGCAACATCAATGCTGTCGTTCATATACATTTTCACGTTCGGGAAATTCTCAAAATAGCCATCAATCAACTGTTTGGCTTCAGTCCTGGAAATATTTAAACGCTCCGACAAACCAAATGCTGAAATGCCGTAAATAATTCCGAAGTTGGCTGTTTTCGCTTTTCGGCGCATATCGGATGTTACTTCATCCAGAGCTACTTTATAAATTTTTGAGGCGGTAATGGAGTGAATGTCATCCTTGTTTTGGAATGCGGCCATCATTGACTCGTCCTTGCTCAACGCAGCCATAATCCGAAGCTCAATTTGTGAGTAGTCGGCTGATAAAAACAGGTGATCATCGTCTGATGCCGTAAATGCTTTTCGCAGCTCCCTCCCTTCAGCATCCCGAATCGGAATGTTTTGCAGGTTCGGATTGGTCGAGCTTAAACGGCCGGTTGCAGCCACCGCCTGGTTGTATGAAGTGTGGATCTTTTTAGTTCGTGGGTTTACCAACTGGGGCAAAGCTTCAACATAGGTTGAAAGCAATTTCTTCAGCCCCCGGAAATCCAGTATTTTTCCAATAATTGGGTGCTTGTCCAGCAGCTTGGTCAATACTTCCTCGGAAGTTGAATACTGCTTGGTTTTGGTCTTTTTGGCATTGGTGTCAATCTTCAGCTTTTCAAACAAGATTGGCCCTAACTGCTTTGGAGATGAAATATTAAAATCTTCACCGGCCAGCTCTTTAATTTCCCGCTCCAGGTCAATTAATTGATGACGGAGCTTTTGGGCATACTCTGCCAGTTCTTCTGTATTCAGGCTTACCCCTGCCATTTCCATATCAGCCAAAACCGGGATAAGCGGCATTTCAATTTCTTGAAAAACCTTGCGGACACCATATTGATCCAGCATCGGATCCAACGCTTCTTTTAGCTGAAGCGTTAAGTCAGAATCTTCGCAGGCATAATCGCAAAGTTTCCCGGTTGGCACTTGCCGCATGCTAAGCTGGTTGCGCCCTTTCTTGCCAATCAAATGCTCCGTTTCAATTTTCTGATAACCCAGATAGGTTTCGCAGAGGTAATCCAGTCCATGTCTTAGCTCAGGCTGAATCAGATAATGGGCAATCATGGTGTCGTAAATTGGACCTCTAACCTCAATGCCGTACTGCATCATCATCAAAATATCGTACTTGATATTTTGCCCGATCTTGCGAATATTTTCATCTTCAAAAACAAGGCGGAATTCCTCCACTATTTTCTGTGCTTCTTCCCTTTCTTTGGGTAGCGGAACACAGTAGCCTTCATTCTTTTTAAACGAAAAAGACAAACAAACCAACTCGGCAGTATGAGGGTCTAATCCGGTGGTTTCGGTATCAAAACAGAATTCTTTCTGAACAGAAAGTTCAGCACGTAGGCTTGCACGCTGCATTTCATTTTCAGCTAAAAAATATTCATGAGGGGTATTCTCAAAATTGGCAAGTTCCGATTGGGTTTGGGTTTCTTCTATGGCACCTCCAAACAAAGTACCTTGCTCGAAACCTGGCGCTACAGGTGTTTCAGCTTTTGGTGTGGTAGTAGTTCCTCCACCTAATCGCTGCACCAGCGTACGGAATTCAAGCTCCGTAAATAATTGCCGAAGCTGATCGGTATTTGCCTCTTCCTTTGTCAGTGCTTTTTCATCAAAATCAACAGGCACATCCTGAATAATTTCAACCAATTTTCGTGAAAGACGCACTTGCTCTTCGTGATTAACCAGGTTTTCTTTTTGCTTGCCTTTTAATTCATTAATATGCTCATAAAGCCCATCGACCGTTTTATAATTGGAGATTAGCTTCATGGCCGTTTTGGGTCCAATACCCGGACATCCCGGAATATTATCAGCCGTATCGCCCATCAATCCCAGCACATCAATTACCTGGTTCGGTTCATCCACCATAAAGTTCTCTTTCACTTCATCAATTCCCCAAACCTGTGCTTCATCAGAACCGCGTCCGGGCTTATACATGAAAATATTTTCTGAAACTAACTGCGCATAATCCTTATCCGGGGTCATCATATACACCTGATAACCTTCCTGCTCCCCTTTTTTTGCCAGCGTTCCAATTACATCATCGGCCTCGAAGCCTTCCTTTTCAATAATCGGAATATTGTAAGCCTCAATAATTTTTCGTACCCATGGAATTGATAACCTTAAATCCTCAGGCATCTCTTCCCGATTGGCCTTGTATTCTTTGAACATATCATGCCTGAAGGTAGGTGCATGAACATCAAAAACCACTGCGATATGGGTAGGGTTTTCTTTCTTCAGCAATTGCTCAAGCGTATTGGTAAAGCCCAGCATTGCTGAAGTGTTCAGACCTTTTGAATTGTACCGTGGGGCACGAATAAACGCAAAATATGATCGGTAAATCAGGGCGTATGCATCCAGCAAAAAAAGCCGGTTGTTGTTTTCGTTTTGTTCAGGCATGATGTTAAAAATTATGGGTTATCGGAAGCAAACCATTCTGCAAAAGAACTTCCGGTTTCATACAAGCGAACACTAAACAGCTCAATATGTTCAGGTAGTTCTTTCTTCAGTTTATCAGCAATATAAATGACCAAGTTTTCGGCAGTTGGCTGAAAGTTAACCATGTGATGACGTTCGTACATTTCACCCAGGTCAACCAACTTTTCGTGAGCCGAATGATTGTTAATCATCAGTGAATGGTCGAATGGATCAACAATCTTCTTTTTGATCAACTTCTTTAAAATACTGAAGTCAATTACCATCCCGTCTTTTGGACTACCCGGTTCATACAGCGGTTCTCCGATAACAGTTACCTGGAGTTTATACGAATGCCCATGAATATTGCGGCACAAGCCATCGTAGTTGAATAATGCATGCGACATTTCAAAACCAAACTGCTTTGTCACTCTAATTTTTGCCATAGTTGCTGAATAAGAAACCGAAATTAAAAAACTACTCTTAATAAACGAAGAAAGCCGGCAAAATTACCGGCTTTTCAAATATCTTCTTTTGTGAATTATTCAGCACATGTACAACGTTCAAGGCAATCAACTATCTGACCTAAAATATCATGCTTCATATAGTAATATGTATTTTTCCCTTCACGGCGGGAACATAAAACACCTTTGTCTTTCAATATTCCTAAATGATGTGAAGTCGTTGATTGTTCAATTCCTAAAAGTTCATGTATTTCTGTTACGGTTAGTTTTTTGCCACCTTCCAGATGCTTTAAAATGGCAATCCTCATTGGATGAGCAATTGCTTTAAGCATATTGGCAGCAACTTCTAAACGATCTGCATCCAGTTCCTGAATTGGTATCATAGTATCATCTTAGTTATAATATGCAAATATATAACTATTTAATTTTATCTAAAAGAATATGAGGGTTTCCTTTCATTTTAGAATGATTTAAAATACCTGGTTTATCAAAAAACAGGCCATGATACATATCAGTAAATTTTGTCGGGAAGAAGTCATATTATTTGCTAAATTTGAGCCGTTCAAAACACGAACACATGACATCAACGGATATCATCAAAGCGCCTATAAAAGATGAATTGAAAGAGTTTGAAAACTATTTCAGAAAGACCATTCAAAGTGATATCCCATTACTTTCAGTAATCATCAATTACATTCTGCGGAAAAAGGGAAAGCAAATGCGTCCGATGTTTGTTTTTCTTACGGCCAAAATGTGCGGTGAATTTAATGAAAGTACCTATATGGCTGCTTCATCCATTGAGCTTTTGCACACCGCAACCCTGGTTCATGATGATGTCGTTGATGAATCTTACGAACGGCGTGGAAGTTTTTCTATTAATGCCCTGTGGAAAAACAAGCTGGCGGTTTTGGTTGGTGATTATATTTTGGCAAAAGGTTTATTGCTGAACCTGGATAATGACAAATACAGCTTTTTACAACTAATAAGCCGCTCGGTTAAAGATTTAAGCGAAGGTGAAATCCTGCAAATGCGGAAAAGCTTAAAACTTAATGTTGATTACGATACCTATTTCGAAATCATTCGTAAAAAAACGGCTTCGTTAATTGCAACAAGCATGGCAATTGGTGCTGCTTCAGTAACTGATGATAAAGAAGTAAGGGAACAGATGTTTGAGATTGGGATGGATATCGGTATCGCTTTTCAGATTAAAGACGACATTTTTGATTATCAGTCAAAAGGCTTACTGGGTAAACCAACCGGTAACGATATTAAAGAAAAGAAAATTACACTTCCCCTTCTGTATGTGCTTGAAAATTCGACCCCAAAGGAAAAACGCCGGATTTTAAATGAGGTAAAACGTAAAAATAAACATACTTCAAAAGTGCAGGAGTTAATTAAGCTGGTTGTTGACAGGGGAGGGCTTGATTATGCCCATGAACAAATGAATTTGTACCGGGATAAGGCCATCTCAAAAATTAAGGAACTTCCTGAAAGTGATGCGCGAAATTCGTTGGTTGAGTTGGTGAACTATGTAACCACCAGGAAGAAGTAAAAAGAGAGCTAAAAGATGACTGGTCAAACTGGCGGGTCAGGCTCTGTAATTTGATAGAGATCCCGAAACACCTGCCTGACGCCAGTCAGGAGTTGCCAATGACAGATTTTTGTTCAGTTGTTTCAACGCAGGTTCTGTGAACGTTGACAGGTTTTGGGAAAAGACAAAGACCTGTCAGTGTGCTTGCACAGGGTCTTATAACTAAAAATAAACTGTCATTTTCACATTATGCCTAATAAAATTGGTAGGTTCTCAGGATGACGAGTTAGAAATCCTTCAAACTTAAATCAAGCATATTTAACCTCGCTAAGAATTTGATCCCTGAAAATTGATTTGATATATTTTTCTCTGCAGATATCAACAGAAATATTGAACTTTGATTGAAATTCATCTCTGATTTCCTGTTTCAATCTTGATAAATCCGAAGTATTTTTTTCAAATTCTACCAATAAATCCAGGTCGCTTTGAGGTGTTTGTTCTCCCCGGCTATAAGAACCAAAAATACCAATCTTGATTAAGTGATATTGCTTCATTAATCGGGATTTATTTGTGCTTAGATATATCAATATTTCTTCTCTATCAGGCATTCTCGTGTTTTTACCAAAAATATAAAAACTTATGGATATAGTCTAAATCGTGTTTTAGCAACTAGTGTCGTGTCATGCCTGAAATGACGGTTAAGTTGAAGTTATTTTGGTTTTTGACAAGGCAAAAAATCTACGCATAGTCCGGCAGCTGCCGGATAAACGATTTTTTAACGCGGTCAAAAATCAAAAGAACGATACTTGGGCTGTCAGATCAGGCGTGACGCGACACTAG
>JANQII010000182.1 GCA_028282195.1 Prolixibacteraceae bacterium | reverse complement strand
TTTTCCCCTCTCTATCAATAGAGAGGGGTTAGGGGAGAGTACAGAGTACTTGTATAAAAATATGTGAATCAAGGGTTTATTCTAAATATTCAGGAAAATACGGATTTAAAGGCAAGATTTTCAACTCTTGATTCGCACATTTCATATATGAATATGATTTTTGGTAATCCTAGTTATTCAATGATCTTTTATCAGCATGTCAAAGAACTAATAACACTACAAATATAACGTATTTGTTATAAGTTGTTAAATATTTTATAACAAAAATGTTATAAATCATAAATGGCTGCCTCATTTGAAGCAGCCATCTTTTTTAGAAGTGTTCGTCATTAAAACCATCTTCACCCCTTATTCCAATAAGCCAGTCCGTAATTTCTTCAGCGGTTGAGCTATCATTTTTCTGGTAGTTATCGCCTCGCACTTGTAGTAAATAACGTATTAGCTGTTCGTTTCCTTCTTTAGCGATATAGATGTAATAACTTTCGGCTCCTGCATCGGCTATTACTGTTTTTAATTCGGTCAGTTTTCCGTTCCTGGCTGTAAAAGCCAGCCTTAACATCTTGTTAAGCTCAGTTCCATCAACCGTTTTTAAGCTGGTTTCTGATTTATCCAGATTATCCTGAAACTTGTCTACACTAATTCTGTTGCTTTCAACATGGTTCCAGTCACCCGGATTGTCATATTCAAAGATGTTTCCATGCTTGTCAACTATAAATCCTTCGTGCTGGGGCGTCCATGCATAGTTCACATATTCAAACTGAAAATACACCTGATGGTTTTCTTCTGAATAATACACATCATCTTCACATGCAAAAAGGATAGTGACAACTATTAGCAACAGGTATTTCATTTCAATCAATTTTGATTGTTAATTCTTTTTTGTATACATTGTCATTTCCTTCATTAGCCCAAAAAACAATTTTTACATCATTCTCAAATTCATCAGTTAGCGAAGACAGATCAAAACTGTGGGTTTCGGTTAACCAGGCATCGCAAGGATCATCTTTGGAGTCATGCCTGATCTCAAATGTTGGAGGAGGTAACGGAGGAGTTCCGCATGAAGGATGTATACGGGCCAAATCAACGATATGATCTTCGCAACCACCACCGTAACTTAAGTTAACAACGAGGCAATCGTCATCAAGCGATACTTCATTAATTTTAACCGGATCCCGCTTCAAACTATCTATGTTGTAAAAGTATAAGTCGACATAAGACTTACATTCAACCCTTTCAACGTTTAAAATAGTGCAATCTGTTCCTGAATTGTCAGATCGATTAAGCAAAACTTTATATTCAATCTTCACCCGGGTATCTGCTTGCATATCAAAATCTGATGCATTAGCCGGAAAAACAGTTTCCCCGTTATCAAGTACTATTTTAGTAACGCCATCAGCAGTTATAACAGTCCCAAAAGCTTCAAGAACTGATGCATCATCACTATTGTCATCATTACATGCAATTAATATTGCAACAGCAAATACAAATAAGAGGACTTTCTTCATTTCAATCTTTTTTACTTGGATCTACAACTTTTCCTAAAAATAGTATAGCGTCAGTATCTTTTTCACGAATAGCGAAAACAAATGGATCATCAACAGCAAAGTATTCGTTAGGTTGGGCTGAAGTTGTTCCAATTGTAATTCCGGTTACTGCAGCAGCTTCAGTTCCGCGCTCATCTACTTTGATGTAACTTTTGTGTTTTACTTCTGAAATATACAAATTCGTATCATCAGTAATGCCACTAAAATCACTTTTATGCGCTTCAAAAGCATCTGTCATCCCCAAGGTTTTCAGGTTGTCAACCAGGCTATTCTCATATGCAAATTCAAACTTGGGGAAGAATACTTTTTTATTCCAGCTACGCATGTTTGAAATCCAACCTTGCATATTTGAGGGATTAAGATCTTGAATGACATCGTCAGTAGAAAAATTTTCATGTGGAAGGAAAATCAGCATAGAATATTTTTCCCCTCCGTAAGGCATTTCCAGAAGTTCAAACTTATCCGTGTTTAAGTAGTTGAAATCTTCCTTAATAAACATGGTCGGAACCTTAATATCACTTCCATCTTTTAAAAAGAATACCCGGTCATCTGTATCATCTTTATCAAAACTGTATGTCCATTCACCATTGAAATAAATAGCATTGATCAAATACATCACATCATAAGGAGAAACTTGTTCAATGATTTTTTCAATTTTATCGCGGGTTTTATTTTTTACCCAACCATTCACTTTTTCAAGTGTAGCTGAAGTATTTGAAAAATCAAGATCTTCAACTTCGGCATTATAATATGACTGATTCGTTGAGATAAAGTCATCTTTTATATGGTAAGCCTGGTGATAAAAAATGGCATTAGCAATGGAAAGCTCAACCTTCGGGTCATGACTTTCCAATGCTTTTACCAATGATTTATACGATTGATTGATTTCATCAGGGGTCATTCCAATTTTATGAAGCATTTCTTCCATCTGTTCCTGGGTATTTCCTTCAGCTCCATTATAAGCCATAGCTAATGCAAGGGAAACACTTAACGGGGACATCATCAGGTTTTTATCCTCCTCTTCTTCTTCATTAAGTAACTGGAAAAGCTCTAAGCCAAACTTATTGTCAGCTTCTACAATTTTCTCAGATTTAAGATCTAACTCAATTTCTCCCGGAAGAACCACCTCCGGATCATCATCAGTGCAAGATGTTGCAGAAAAGATGAAGATGGCAAGTAATAAAAGAATGTTGATTGTTTTCATCGATATAAGCTTTCAATTGTTTTTCTATAATTTCAGTAAGTACTCCAGAAAGTCAGTTTTATGAACCAACGAAATGGAATTTGCATAATGATAACGTATCGTGTTTGTTTTTATGACTCATGTTATAGATGGAATAACTGCAATGAGGTTGCGTTTGATTAAAAATTAAATGGCTATCGTATTTATTGGTTATCCTAAATTAATGAAGTTGTCAAAAATTAAATGATAATAGTATGCTATTGAATGGAACAATTGTTTTTTTGACCCTCCCTCCCTGCCTGACGGTAGGCAGGTTCTCCTTCTCTTCTCGAAGCTACCCTTTATACACATCTTTTAGTTGGTAATAACAATCCATTTTATCAACATTTAAATGTAAAATATTCAATTTTGAATACCCAA
>JANQII010000181.1 GCA_028282195.1 Prolixibacteraceae bacterium | reverse complement strand
TTTTGAATTAACGTGTCACTCATCGGATGACTAAAATACTCAATATCAGCAGAGTCATCCGATGAGTTTTTCAACGAAACTTTATGAACGCACTACTAGTTTCGTTTTACAAACATTATTGTCGTATTGATTTTTCCTGCCCCAATAATTTTTACTTATTTTGCCGCTTATGAGCATGAACCGCAGTATTCTTCGACTGGCAATCCCAAATATTATTAGCAATGTAACCATTCCTTTACTTGGATTGGTTGATTTGTCTTTAATGGGGCACTTAGGCTCCGACACATATATTGGTGCCGTTTCGCTCGGAACAGTCATCTTCAATTTTATATACTGGGGCTTTAGTTTTTTAAGAATGAGTACCAGCGGATTTGCAGCACAAGCTTATGGGCGTAAAAATCAGAAAGAATGCTTCCATTTGCTTTCCAGGGCATTAATGGTTTCCAGTGCCATTAGTGTGATATTAATCGTTCTTCAGGTTCCCATAGAATTCATAAGTTTCAAGCTCATTAACGGAAGTGCCGAGGTTGAAACCCTGGCCGCAGAGTACTTTCGAATACGAGTATGGGCAGCTCCTGCTACACTAGGTTTATATGTCTTAAATGGATGGTTTTTGGGTATGCAAAATGCCAAATACCCAATGATTACTTCTATTTTGGCAAATGTTTTTAATATTGGCCTAAGCATGTTATTTGTGCTGGTTCTTGACATGAAATCAGCTGGTGTGGCGTTGGGGACAGTACTTGCACAATATCTTGGAATTGCAGTTGGGATTTTTCTGTTATTAAAAAAATACAACGAACTTTTCGTTCATTTCAACCTCAGGGCAATTACACAGCTTAATGAGCTTAAAAGTTTCTTTCGGGTAAATAGTGATATTTTCATCCGCACTTTTTGCGTGATCGCTGTTTTTACATTCTTCACTTCTAAATCTGCCAGTATAAACGATCACATTTTAGCGGTAAATTCCATACTTATTCAATTTCTACTTTTATTTGCCTTTTTTATTGATGGGTTTGCGTTTGCAGGTGAAGCTCTTGCTGGTCGGTTCCTTGGGGAAAAAGATAAAACCAGGTTTTCAAAACTCACTCAGCTTCTATTTGTATGGGGAGCTGCACTCGCCGGGTGTTTTGGCATTTTATACCTTTTCGGCAGTCAGCAAATACTGGCAATACTGACCAGCCAAAAAGAGATAATTGAAACGGCTATGGATTTCAAGTGGTGGATAATCCTTACCCCACTTTTCACATTTACATCATTCATTTGGGATGGTATTTATATCGGTGCAACCGCATCAAAAGAAATGCGAAATACCATGCTTGCTGCAACATTCCTTGTTTTTGCCCCCGTTTATTACTTTTTACAAAACCCATTGGGGAACCATGCCCTTTGGCTGGCCATGATGCTATTTATGCTGGGACGTGGTGTCTTTCAAACTATTCTTTATCCGAAGGTTATTCGGAAAAGTTTCAACATTGCATAAAATTGTTCCAGTTATGATAAACTGTTGCGGGTTATAAAGTTGCGAGTTTCAAGGGATCACTTGATATTTCCGGTGGATTAATTTTTGGAGGGTATGATTTTGAATGTTCGATACTGGATTTTGGTACTGATAGCCCGGGATTGATTATAGGTTATAAAAAACGTTTTCCATGCGGCGGATAAAATGTCCAATTCTCCAGATAAACCATTGCGCCCGCCTGGTTCCTTATCCATATCCCAACACCGGGTAAGCCCGTCTAAAGCCGGACAAAACCCGGTGCTACAACTATTTAATCTGGGATATCGGGACCAGGGATCTGTACAGGGGTGTCATCTTTTGAAAAGATGACACCCATTGCTTACTTGACTTGACACGAAGGGACCAGGCATTTGGGAATGATTGTTCCCCCTCTATCACACCCCGAAACACGCCTGCCTGGGTAGGCAGGTAACACGCAACCTGAAACCCGTAACACGAAACCGGAAACGACCAGTGTCAAGAATCCAATATCTGAAAAATCGACGTGAATTCAATACCTAAAACTACTTCCACCTAAAAACTCACGAATCACAGAAGTTGGAGGAATTTCATAATCATCAATGTCTTTCATGTAGCTGAAAAACTTTAGAAGACGATTGGCTTCACAAAATTCGATTACATTTTCAGGTACATTCTGAAGAAGTGGTTCTGCATATTTTTTCAAAACAGCCAATTCATAAACCAAAGCTGAATTAAACATGATATCTGCATTCTCCTGGTAAGGGAAAATATTTTTCTCCTCTCCCCTTCGAACACTTGGCCAGCGCTTGATCGTTTCTGCAGCTGAATAACCGCGGTATTTACTATCCCGGATCATCCGCCTGATTAAACGGTTATCGGTTGTTGAAATGTGGTTATGATCATCAAATGAAATCTGGGTGAGCGCAGATAGAAAAATTTTAAAGCTTCGTCCATTTTCAATATGGGGAGTAAGTCCCGGGTTAATTCCATGGATGCCCTCAACAATCAGCACGTGCCCTTCACCTAAACGTAACTTTCGGTTTGAAGTTTGTCGTTTCCCCAATTCAAAATTAAATTTTGGGAGTGTTACTTCTTGCCCATCAAAAAGTTCTTGCAACTGTTGATTGAAAAATTCCACATCAATGGCCTCCAGCGCTTCAAAGTCGTATTCTCCATATTCATCCAGAGGGGTTTTATCCCGATCTACAAAATAATCATCCAATGAAATCATATGTGGTACAAGTCCGTTAACTGCAAGTTGAACCGATAACCTTTTACTAAATGTTGTTTTACCGGAGGCAGAAGGTCCAGCAACCAAAACAACCTTGACCTGACCATTACGTTCATGGATAACATTGGCAATTTCGGCAACTTTCTTCTCGTGCAATGCTTCCGATACTTTTATGATATCGCCACTTCGTTTGTTAAGAACAAACTCATTCAGCTTACCTAAATTAGGTACATCCAAAATTTCAGCACGTTGCTTATGCTCCTGAAAAATATCAAACAATTGCCCTTGATGAACTACTTCATGAACTTCCTCAAAGTTATCTGATTTAGGGATCTGCAATAGTAATCCATCAAAATAGGGGGCAATATCAAACGAAGTTAAGGAACCAGTTGAAGGAACATGGTGACCATAAAAGTAATTCACCTGACCTCCAATAAAGTATAAATATGAAAACAAGGTACCCTGCTGATCAAATAAACGGGCCTTTTCTTCCAAGCCCTGCCGGTGCAATACTTCAACAGCATCATGGGTTGGCACACCTTTCTTTACAAAAGGTAAATCCTTGATCACCCACTGCTGTATTTCATTTTTCAGTTGAAAAATATCCGACTCTGTGATAGCACGTCCAAGTCCTGTAAGCTCACAATAATACCCCTGGCTGATTCCGTGCATCACCCGAAGTTTAACTTGAGGAAAGGTTTCACGAACAGCAACGTATAGTAAAAACAGAAGTGAACGCACATAAAGTCGTCTGCCATCAGGATGGGAATAATCGATGAAACGGATACGCTTGGCTTTCACAACTGCAAAAGATAACTCCTTTACTTTGTGGTTTACCAAAGCTCCGCAAACGGGGTTATTTAATTCAATCTGAAGATCATTTTTTATTTCTTCCAAATTTGTTCCAAGCGGATACGCTTTGGTTTCTTTTGTATTCTCGCAGTAGATTTCTATTGTTTTCATGTATTGTGTCAATCAATTTTCATACCCTTTAAAGTAAATGATTTCTTTTAAAAGAATAATCAATTATTGTCATACTTTGTAATCCAGTATGTAAGTCTTAAAAATTAAAAAAGAATAATCAACCGCAGAGTTCGCTAAATTCATGCAAAGAACGCTATGAAATACACGATAAGTTAAATATCCACCCTCAAAGAAGGTGGACTTGATTGCACCCATAGGGCACTTCAAGGAAAACAATACAGAAAGTCAAAATAAAAAATAAGGAACAAAAAATGGATAAGGACCAGCCAGGAACTTTCTTATTCGATATCTTACATTCTTCTGCATGAGGATCAAGGCACAGCCCTTTGAACATAACCACTACCAAAGGAGGTAGGTTTTTTAATTTACACTAAAGTCCTGATGCTTTGCGTCCTCGATTTCTTTGTACTCTTAGCGGTTGTATTTTGCAAAGGTACTTTCTTATGTAAGAAACTTCGTTTACAGTTCTTTTTTCAGATATTTTGCCGTGTAAGACTTTTTGTTTTTGATGATTTCTTCCGGGGTTCCTGAACAAAGGATTTGACCTCCGCCTCTTCCTCCTTCAGGCCCTAAATCAATAATATGGTCAGCGACTTTAATTACATCCATATTATGCTCGATTACAATAACTGTATTGCCCCTGTCAACCAATTTGTTTAATACCTCAAGCAAAACACGAATATCTTCAAAATGCAGTCCTGTAGTAGGTTCATCAAGAATATAAAGCGTTTTACCAGTATCTCTTTTAGCTAATTCAGAAGATAACTTCACACGTTGTGATTCACCTCCCGAAAGTGTTGTTGATGATTGTCCAAGTGTTATGTAACCCAGTCCAACATCCTGTAACATTTTCAGTTTGTGAACGATGGACGGCATATTTTCAAAAAACTCAACACCTTGATTGATGGTCATATCAAGCACATCGCTGATTGATTTTCCTTTGTATCGAACTTCCAGTGTTTCCCGGTTATAGCGTTTGCCATTACAACTGTCACAATGCACATAAACATCAGGCAGGAAGTTCATCTCAATCAATTTCAAACCACCTCCCTGACATTCTTCACACCGACCCCCTTTTACATTGAATGAAAAACGGCCTGGTTTATATCCACGGATTTTTGCTTCGGGAAGTTGTGCAAACAAAGCCCGGATATCAGAAAATACACCGGTGTATGTAACCGGATTTGAACGAGGAGTACGCCCAAGCGGAGACTGGTCTACCTGAACCACTTTATCCAGTTTTTTTAGCCCTTCAATCTTTTTAAATGGAAGTGGATCTTTTACCGATTTATAAAAATGCTGACTCAGAATAGGTTGAAGCGTAGCATTAATCAAACTAGACTTTCCACTACCTGAAACCCCGGTAACACATATCAGTTTTCCCAGGGGAAATTCAGCAGTAACGTTTCTCAAATTATTTCCGGTGCACCCGGTAAGTTTTAACGACTCACCACTTCCTTCCCTTCTTTGTACAGGAATAGCAATGGTTTCTTCCCCATTTAAATATTTTGAGGTGAGTGTTTTTGCTTTCAATATATCTTTCGGTGCTCCGTTAGCAACCACCTCTCCTCCGTGCCTCCCGGCATGGGGGCCCATATCCACCACATAGTCTGCAGAAAGCATCATATCTTTGTCATGTTCAACTACAATCACAGAGTTCCCTGTGTCCCGCAATTGCTCCAATGAATTAATCAACCGCAAGTTATCACGATGATGTAATCCAATACTTGGTTCGTCAAGAATATAAAGCACATTTACCAATTGCGAACCAATTTGAGTTGCCAAACGTATTCGTTGCGATTCCCCTCCTGAAAGTGTTCTGGAAGTCCTGTCCAGTGAAAGGTATTCCAGGCCAACATCAACAAGGAAACTAATCCGGTCACGAATTTCTTTGATGACCTCTGTTCCAATTTTACGCTGACGATCGGTTAATCGTTCTTCCAGGCCATCAATCCATTCATTCAGCTCCAGAATATCCATCTGGGCCAAATCAGAGATGTTTTTTCCATCAATCTTGAAATGAAGCGATTCTTTTTTCAAACGGGCACCCTTGCATTCCGGGCAAGTTTTTTCCCTGACAAACTGATTTGCCCACTTCTGAGCTTTCTTCGATGGATTATCGTCTTTCTGGCTATCGATATATTTCACCACTCCCTCATAGGTCATCATATAATTAACAGAGCTACCAAGCGGTGAATTCTTCAATTGTATCCGTTCATTCGTTCCAAACAGAACTGCATTCAAACCATCTTCAGGGATATCTTTAACAGGCGTTTTCAGATTGAAACCATACTTTTCACCAAGCGATTCAATTTGCCAGAAAATAAGGGTATTCTTCTGCATGCCAAGTGGTGCAATTCCCCCTTTAGCTATGCTTAGTTCTGGCTTGGGCATAATCTTCTCCAAATCAATCTCTGAAACCATTCCGAGTCCGTTACACTTTGGACATGCCCCTTGTGGAGAGTTAAATGAAAAATTATGCGGAGCTGGCTCATTATAGGAAATTCCGGTAGTCGGACACATTAACTGACGGCTGTAGTATTTAACATTATCCGTTTCATGTTCCATCACCAAAGTAACACCATTCCCCTGTTTCATGGCCATACCAACCGACTCTTTCAATCGCTTCTTGCTGGCTTCATCTGCAACAATCCGGTCAACGACTATTTCAATAAAGTGGTTTTTATAACGGTCAACCCGCATATTGGGGCGAAGCTCTTCAACCCCTCCGTCAATACGGGCAAGTAAAAAACCTTTTCTTCTGATTTGCTCAAACAGCTCACGGTAATGCCCTTTTCTACCACGAACCACTGGTGCCATAATCAGAATCCGCTTACCCTCAAAATGATCCCGGATTAGCTTCAAAATCTGGTCATCTGTATATTTGACCATCTTCTCACCTGTTTCATAGGAAAACGCTTCACCAGCCCGGGCAAAAAGCAGGCGCAGGAAGTCATAAATCTCAGTAACTGTGCCAACTGTTGAGCGTGGGTTTTTATTGGTCGTTTTTTGCTCAATGGAAATTACGGGGCTTAAGCCGGTAATTTTATCCACATCAGGACGCTCCATATTACCAAGGAATGAGCGCGCATATGCGGAAAACGTTTCGATGTATCGGCGCTGGCCTTCAGCATAAATAGTATCAAAAGCCAGCGATGATTTTCCACTGCCGCTTAAACCTGTAATTACCGTGAGCTTGTTTCGTGGAATTTCAACATTAATATTTTGAAGGTTGTGCACACGGGCCCCATACACCATCACTTTCTCTTCATTTTCAATAAGCTCTTCTGCGACAACTTGTGTTTCTGTTTTCAGCATTTTCTATTTTGTATTAGTCCTGAAACCTTCTGCAGGCAATTTTATTTCATAGGTTTTCCCGGATGCATTTGTCAGGTATGCCTCCCTCAACCAAGGGTTCAACATTTTCAGGATTTTATAGTTTGTTCCATGTGATTTTGCAAAATCAGCAAAGCTTTCCACCTTGCTTTTTATAGTTGTTGTTTTCGTATTCCAAAGCGGGTATAATTCTTCTTCTGAAACTTTAAAACCATATTCTTCCGGATTCTCCATAATCAGCTTCAAGGCCAAAATACGAAATACATACCGGCTGGTTTCTTCACCAAACAACAAATCGTAGTAATTGGTTTCTTTCTGACGCTCAATCTGTCTGCCCAAATGGTTTCGTCCCGCATTATAGGTTGCTGCTACCATCGTCCAGCTTCCATATTTTTTATATGATTCGTGCATATATGCACAAGCGGCATGAGTTGATTTCTCGATATGATACCGTTCATCAACCTCTCCCGAAACTTCTAAGCCATAATCACGTGCAGTTCCTTTCATAAACTGCCAAAAGCCAACTGCCCCAGCCGGTGAAACTGCTCTTGGATCAAAACCGCTTTCAGCCAAAGCCAAATATTTAAAATCTTCAGGAATACTATCTTCTTTTAAAATAGGTTCAATAATCGAAAAGAAACGTGGAGCTAACTTTATATATCGAAGCGTTTGTGAATGAAAATATGAATTCACCAACATCTCCCGATCTAAGCTTTCTTTAACATCAAAATACTCAAGCGGTACTTTCTCCCCTGCAAAAAATAATGACTCGGGTAACTCTACAGCTTCATATAAAAAAACCTCTGGCTCAGTTGGGTTACTTTCAGGAACAGTTGATGCTCCAAAAAAATGAATGCCTGTAAATAGTATAATTACTAAAAATATGCTTAAAAATATTCTCCCTGCTAACTGCTTCATTGCTTTCGTCTATAATTCAATAACTAATCTGAAAAGGGAAAACAATTGAATACGGTTGAACACAATTGTATTCTTATGGTATTCCACTATATCCCTTTTTCATTTTTCTCAAACAGCAAAAATAATGGTTTTGTTAGAAAAAACAGGGTGTGAAAGTTTTTATTATTATTAACACATAACATCTTCAAAAAACAGTACTTTGTGAACTTTGATTCTTTAACGCATAGACGTGCGTTATCTTAATCACAGACAGTAAATCTCTTTCCAAATTTTAAAATTTACAGGTATCCCGTTTTTTAGATTTTCATATCGAACTTTTTCTATTCGCTCACCTGGATATCGAATATTGTCTGTAGAATCATCAATAATGCTTTGTTTGAGATCTTCAATAATATCATTGAGTTGAGCTTGAATAGATGGGAAATTACTTAGTTTCTTCAAATCGAAACATATAAATACTTGAGAAATCCCATATTCATATTGATTTTGAGATGTGATTTCAGATGTTGACAAACCTGCTGAAAGGATTGTTGCAAGCAGGTCGAGAAGCAACGACAAGCCTGATCCTTTCCAATATCCTATTGGCAATGGCCGTCTGGTTTCCAGAATTTCTTTTGGATTTTTTGTGAATTCACCTTTCTTATTAATACCTCCAAAAAGGCTCAGTTCCTGATTTTTCAAGGCCAGGTCTTCCATTTTACCATATGAAAACTGGCTCATGGCCATATCAAGAACAATTGCTTCATTGTTGTACGGAATAGCTATTACAAATGGGTTATTGCCCAATTTGCAATCTTTGGCACCCCAGGCAGGCATATTTGCTATGGTATTTGTCCAGCCCATAAAAGCATACCCTTTTTTTGCAGCCTGCCAGCCATATGTTCCTCCGCGCATCCAGTGGTTCGTGTTCCTTAGACCGATACAGCCAAGACCATACTTTTGCGCTAACTCAATTGATCTGTTGGTCATGGCAGTAGCATTTAAAGGACCTGCAGCTAAATTTCCATCCCATTGTTCCAATGCTCCAGCCTGTGCAATCTTTTTTGGTTTGGCATCTACATTAACCAAACCCTTTTTTACGTATTCAACAAACCGGGGGAAGCGGTTTAACCCATGTGAGTAAATACCCTCAAGACTATTGGTAGCAAACATATTTGCACACCTAGCCGCTGATGTTTCATCAAAGCCAAGTTTTAGCAAAATGGCTGATAGCTTTTCAACAACCTCTTCAAAGGGTATCCTTTTGTCATGCATTATTTGCCCGTTTTTTTATTTGAAAGTTAGCAAAAACAAAAAAGGGCTACATACAATGAGCAGCCCTTAGAAATATCGTCTAAGATTGAGATTAAAGTTCCCTGATTTTAATATTGCGGAACCAAACGTCATCACCATGATCCTGAAGAGAGATATAACCTTGTTTAGCTACATTTGCCCAATCCTCATTTAATTCCGGAAATTTACTGTCAGCAACCATTGCTTTCCAGTCATCAGTCCAAAGATGGTACTCAAGAATTGTTTTGCCATTTTGCTTATGAACAACAGTACCTTTAAAGCAAATAACTTCAGCAGTGTTCCACTCTCCAGCTGGATTTGCATTTTGAGGTTTTGCAGGAATCAGGTCATACAGTGAACCAGCCTGGCGGTTTCCGTCAATACCCATTTCAGCATCAATGTGGTTTTCATTGTCAAGAATTTGCATTTCCGGAGCAGTTTTCCAAATTGGCCAATCTTCTTTTTCTTGTCCTAAGTAGAAAATACCGGAGTTTCCTCCTTCAGAGATTTTCCAATCAAGTTTTAGATGGAAATTAGTAAACATTTTATCATAAAGGATGTCCCCACCATCTTCTGCACCAGCTTCACCCTGGCCAGATCCTTTGCAATGCATAACTCCGTCAGCTATAATCCAGTTGGCTGGAAATTCAGTTTTGTTAACCCCTCTCCATCCTTCAGAGTTTTCACCGTTAAATAAAAGTACCCACCCCTTTTCTTTTTCTTTGTCACTAAGGGCGTTCATTTCGCGACATTCTTCGGACTTTTCTTTACAGCATTCTTTTTTCTCAGCTGTTTCTTTTTTTTCGGCTTTTTTTTGCCCGCTATTACATGCTACTGCAAATAAAAAAGTCCCGGCAAGCAAGAGTGAAAAAAATCGTTTCATTTTAAAAATTCGTTTAAGGTTTTTGTATTGAAGTTGTCAAAAGTTAAATGATAATATTATGCTATTGAATGGAAAAATTATTTTTTGACTCTCCCTCCCTGCCTGACGGTAGGCAGGTTCTCCCTCTCTTCTCGAAGCTACCCTTTATACACATCTTTTAGTTGGTAATAACAATCCATTTTATCAACATTTAAATGTAAAATATTCAATTTTGAATACCCAA
>JANQII010000179.1 GCA_028282195.1 Prolixibacteraceae bacterium | reverse complement strand
GGAACTTTCTGATTGGATATTCCCTGTCTGCCGACAGGCAGGCTTATTCGATATTTTACATTTCATGGTATGAAAATAAAGGCACAGCCCTTTAAACATGACCACCATCAAAGAAGGTGGTTTTATAGATTATAATAAAATTCAAACCGCGAAGAACGCATAAGATTACGCAAACACTAAGGTTTTGATATAGAAAGGCTTAACTCTTTGTGTCTTTTGCGGTTCCTTAAAATACTTAACGGTTAAGTTAACTTTGGGGACAACCTCATCCCTTAGCCCCGGTATTCACTGGTGAATTTTTATCTGGAGAGTAACTATTTTTCAGAAGTTTTGCTAACTTTTCTTACCCGGTAAGGTTTTTTGTCCTGCGCCTCAAAATAGGTACGCATTTGCATTTCAGCGATAATACCAATGGTTATAAACTGAATACCGCCCATTACAAGCAATAAACCTAAAATCAGCATAGGTTTGCCCCATATGTCGTTACCTAAAATTTTAAGCACTAATAAGTAGGCATTTATTAACAAACCGATGCCTAGCGTTACAATTCCTAATCCACCGAAAAAGTGCATCGGACGCTGTAAATATTTTTTAAAAAAAAGCATTAAAAGTAAATCGCTGAAAACCCGTGTTGTGCGGCTTAAGTTGTATTTAGATCTTCCAAACTCACGGGCTCTGTGGTTCACATCAACCTGAGTCATTCTTACTGAACCTTCTAAAGCAAGCAAAGCAGGAATAAACCGATGCAACTCACCATATATATGAATACTTTTGATTGCTTCATTTGAAAAAACTTTCAAGGTACAGCCAAGGTCTTTCATTTTAAGTCCTGTTGATTCCCGAATTATATAGTTCGCTATTTTACTTGGTATTTTACGAAGGAAAGCACCATCTTTCCGGTTTGCGCGGACACCGGCTACCATGTCCCACTCTCCTTCTTTGGCCATATCAAGCATCATGGGTATGTCTGCCGGATCATTTTGAAGATCACCATCAAGCAAAACGATATATTCACCTTCGGCCTGGTCAATACCTGCCTGAAGTGCAGAACTTTGACCGTAATTTTTCTTTAGCTCTACCAGTAAAAAACGATCATCATTAATCTCATTGATTTTCTGGCGGGTAGTATCAGTAGAACCATCATCAACAAAAATTGCTTCAAAATCAATACCGTCTAAAGCAGTTTTTATTTGTTCACTTAAAGGATGTATGTTCAACTCTTCATTATAAACACAGATTACCAGACTTAAATGCTTCATGATTTTCTGATTATGGCAGTTTATTTGTTTGCCTAAAATTTTGTTATTTAGCGGTTCGAAATTAACAAAAAGACACTAAGTTTTATAACGCTAACATCATTGTCTTGACAATTTAATTCAAATGAAGTCAAAATTTAATACTCAGCGGTACTTTCCTCTCATTATTTTTGTTATTGCACTCGCAATATACATGTCTAACATTGGCGGCGTAAGCATCTATATTCTCGATGAAGCAAAAAATGCAGGTTGTGCCCGTGAAATGTTTGAAAAGGGAGATTTGGTGGTTCCTACATTCAATCATGTATTGCGAACCGACAAACCCCCACTCCACTATTTCTTCATGATGATTAGCTATTCTATTTTTGGGGTGAATCCTTTTGCTGCCCGCTTTTTTTCGGCTGTATTCGGTGCACTGACTGTTTTGATCACATATTTATTTGTAAAAAAATTTAAAGACCCAAAAACTGCATTCTGGAGTGCATTTGTCCTTTTATCATCCATCCATCTAAGCATTCAGTTTCATTTAGCTGTCCCTGATCCCTATTTGATTTTCTTTTTAACAGCAGGAATACTTTCATTTTATGCAGCCTTAAAAACTGAAAAAAAGATTTATCTGTTAGCCCTCTATACATCGATTGGTTTGGGAACACTCTCAAAAGGACCCGTAGCCATTGGGTTAGCCGGCTTAATCTTTTTGCTGTTTCTAATTTTCAGCAAGCGTTTTACTTGGAAAGAAATTAAAAAGCTACGGCCTTTTTCCGGTGCAGCACTGGTACTGCTGATTGCTCTTCCCTGGTTTGTTTTTAATGGCCTGCAAACCAACTGGGAGTGGACTGAAGGTTTTTTCTTTAAGCACAATTTTGGACGCTTTACCAGTGAAATGGAAGGTCATGGTGGTATCTTTCTGATCACTATACTCTTTGTTTTCATTGGGCTTTTTCCGTTCTCTGTTTTTTGGATCCAGGCTTTTAAGAATGCTTTTAAAAACCGAAAAGATGATTTTATGCTATTCAATTTAATTGCCGGATTAACGATCGTTGTATTTTTTACCATTTCTCAAACCAAGTTGCCCAATTATACCGTTCCATCATATCCCTATTTAGCCATAATCACAGCTATTTGGCTTTCCAATATTAATCTAAAAGAAATAAAACTTAACGGTAGTTTTATGGGCATGCTTGTTTTGTCAATCATCATAGTTCCGGGGATTTATTTCGGTTTGAAATTTGATTCGGCTTTGGCTCATGTAAATTACATCGCCTGGTACTTTCTTCCTCTTCCTTTGGGGGTAATTGCCGCGTTTGTACTTCTTAAAAAGGATAAAAAAGAGATTGCTTTATATACCTCCGGCATATCCGGAATGATTGTAGCGATGATTTTCTTTGTCTTTGCTTTTCCTGTAATTGATCAGCAAAATCCGGTTGCTAAAAGCATTCATTTGTTAGAAGGAAAAGAAGTTCGCCATTTTCGAAAATTCAACCCTTCATATTCATTTTATTTGC
>JANQII010000131.1 GCA_028282195.1 Prolixibacteraceae bacterium | reverse complement strand
CATCTTATTAAAATTGTTTGTTTTCTAAGGTATAAGATGGAACTCGCATGATTTTAATAAATCGCCTATGTGTGAATATTTCTCATGCTCGTTTCATTGTATTAGAAGCAAAGGAATGGGTTCTAATAGCAAGCTTACCAACAAGCCAGGATCACATACCTGGATATATTGAAAAAACTCATGGATGCATTGATTTACCAGAAGCTAATTTTAATTGTTATTTCTTCAAATCAAATTATCCAATTACAGATGAAGGCTGGTCATTTCCAAGAGATACATATGTATATGGCCCTCAAATAAATGAGTTTAACAAAGATTCTTTTAACGACATTTATGCTATATCCGGAGTTGATTATGAGATAATTGGGAAATTAACAAATGATGAATTCAATTCGCTCATCAACTGCATTAAAAACTCAAAAAGTGTAAAGAGAAAAATTCGCAGACATCTTGGTGCAAATATCTAATTTTTTCATTACTCAAAATCCTTTCCTCCAATTAATAACCTGCTACTATTTCAGCAATCTCTTCCATCAACCATTGAGGTGTTGAAGTGGCACCACATATTCCAACGGAAGACTTTCCATAAAACCACGTGGTGTCAATCTCATCTTTATTCGAAACAAAAAAACTATTTGGGTTTGTTTTCTTACAAACCTCAAAAAGGAAACGGGCATTGGAACTTTTTTTACCACCAACAAACAAAATCACTTCATGTTCTTTTGAAAATTCTTTTAGGCGGGGAACGCGATTTGCCACCTGACGGCAAATGGTATCTTTCACCTGAATCTTTTTCGTTGAACGGTTTTTAATTTCACTGGCCAGTGAATGGAATTCATCAATCGACTTGGTAGTTTGCGAAAAGAAATAGGCAGGTTTGTCTGAATCTATTTTCTGCAGATCATTTTCATTCTCAACAATGATTGCCTTATCATCCGTTTGCCCGTTTAATCCAACCACCTCAGCATGTCCTGGCTTTCCGAAAAGAATTATCTGTCCATCTTTCTCCTGCATTTCCTCATGTGCCTTTTTTACCCTTTGCTGTAGTTTTAAAACTACAGGACAAGTTGCATCAATCAATTCAATATTGTTTTTGCGGGCATATTCATAAGTAGAAGGTGGTTCCCCGTGTGCACGAAGCAACACTTTGCAATTTTGAAGTTTGAAGAATTGCTCACGATCTATCGTCACCAATCCAAGAGATTCAAGCCTTTTTACTTCCATCCCGTTGTGAACAATATCTCCTAAACAATAGAGATTTTCTTCGTCATTCAGGGTATTCTCCGCCATTTCAATAGCATTGACTACCCCAAAACAAAAACCTGATTTTTGATCAATAGTCACCTTCATGCCACCAACTCTTTCACTTTTCCTAAAACCCAATCCAACTGTTCTTCTCTTGTTATATCACTATTATCCAGTAAAAGGGCATCATCTGCCTGCCTTAGTGGACTAACTGCCCTGGATGAATCAATTTTATCGCGTTCCTGTACATTTTTTAAAATCTCATTGAAATCAACATCCAAACCTTTTTCAGTTAACTCATCATAACGTCGCTGAGCCCTAACTTCAGGCCTTGCTGTCATAAAAATTTTCAGTTCAGCTTCGGGGAAAACAACCGTTCCAATATCTCTTCCATCCATAACTATCCCTTTGTTTCTTCCCATGTCCTGTTGAAGTTTCACCATAGCTTCCCGCACTTCTTTAATCGTTGCTACAGGGCTTACATGATTTGATACAGGTAACTGGCGGATTTCTTCCTCTACATTTTCACCGTTCAAATAAGTCTCATTTAGCTGCTTTTCTAAATTAAAACGAAACTCAATCTCGATTTCAGACAATCGCTGTATTAGGCCCTGTTCATCGACTTTGCCATCTGCAGCCAAACCGTTTCGTAAGGCATATAATGTGACCGAACGATACATCGCACCGGTATCAATAAAAATATAGCCTAGCTTTTTAGCTACTTGCTTTGCCACTGTACTTTTTCCGCATGAAGAATGCCCATCAATGGCTATAATGATCTTTGAAGCTGTCATTTTCTAAAATTTCAGGTAAAGATAGTTATGATTCTGGATTTTGGTTGCTACGACTTACATTTCACTTGCTACGCGATGCAATTCAGTTGCTAATGATTGCAAACGGGTTGCTACAAGCCCCTCTTCTGTTGCTAAGCATTACTTTTCAATTGCTAAGGGTTGCAATTGTGTTGCTAAAGGCTGCAGTTGCATTGCTAACACTTACAGTTCTATTGCTACAGATTGCAAACGGGTTGCGACCAATACAATCCACTATCGTAAACCTTCATTCAAATTTATAGAAACTGAAAAGTGATTGCTGGTTGCCGAAAGGTGATAACGGGCAGAACCGTAATTAAAATGAAAACGACTGACCTTAAAACCCAGCCCCCAGGAGAAACCAACTGTTGAAGCTTTTCCATCAAATACTAACTCCTGACGGCGTTGGTAGTTATAACCGGCACGAATGGTGAAGTTTTCGGAAGGCAAAATCTCTACACCCAATAAAAGGTGCCTTAAAAATTGTTTTCCAAACCCCTCATCAACTTTTACAATTTGTGGTTCATTTTCGACAATCTCATACTCGCTCAGATTCCAATCGTGTAAATGATGCAAAGTTGCTGCTATTCGCACCGGCGCATGTGGCAAACGTCTGGAAAAGCCCAACTGCAGATCAAATGGGATACTTTCCCGGTCTGCCCCTTCATAGTAAGTTGTAATTTGAGAACCGATATTTTTAATAACCAAACCAAGTGTTGTTAATTCATCATCGCTTACCAAACTCACTCCCAAATCAGCAGCTAACCCAAACGACTGGTAGTTTTCAAATGAAGATAAAATTGGCTTTAAAGTAGCGCCTGTTCTTAACCGTCCAAATTGCTTTGACCAGGTAATATTCAGGGCATATTCAGCGGCATTAAAGGTTCCTCCGGGCTTTTCCCCAAACTCATCTGCATAGGTAAATTTTCCATAATTGATATAGTGCATCCCCAATGCAAACACCCCCTTATCACCGAAGTTCTTAGCATAAGAAGCATAGCCAAAATTCACATCGCCCAAATAACTCACATAATTCATCAATAAATGATTATCCATTTCTTCATGAAGCAAAGAAGGGTTGTTATAGGCCACATTCAAATCAGTAGCATCATAAACAGCTACCTGATTGCCTCCCAAAGCTGCCATTCGGGCAGAGTTAGGCAAGTTCAGGAATTCATAGGTTGACTCTCCTCCAAGCTGAGCTTTCAACTGATGAGCAACAAAAAATAATAAAACTAAAATGAGGTATTTGGTTTTCATTAATCTTCAACACTAATTTGAGACATCTAAACTTTTAGTGATCTCTTACATCAAACGCCAAAGTTATTTTTTTATTTTGACAGATTGTATTGCTGCTTCTTTTTTTATCTAATGAAGTCATACTAAAATTGTTTTATCAACCTTATTATGCTTTCTAATCAAGTGCAAGCAGACAATTGGAAACACTTGAAAACAATTGTTTTTCAATGTTTTCAATCGTCTTTACTTTTCATTAATCCCTGTAAAATAGTATATATATCAAACATTTCCATTCAATTTGGAAATTCCGGCAATCATCAAAAATAATTATCTTCACCAAAAATCATTGCTCTGCTTTAAATATCTATGAGATGAAAGCTTTGCTTATAATTGACATGCAAAAAGGTTCCTTCATACCGGAAACACCAAGGTATAATGCAGAAAATGTTATTGATCGTATTAATCTGTTATCTGCACATTTTCGCAACAATGATGAACCTGTTGTTTTCATTCAACATGACGGGAGCCGTTTTGATTGTTATGTGCCCGAGACGGATGAATGGGAAATTATTCCTTCTTTAAATATGGAAGAAAACGACTGGATCGTTAGTAAAACTGCAAACGATGCTTTCTACAGATCAAAGCTGGATGCCATATTAAAAAAGTTAGGCATAAACCATATTGTAATTACAGGTTGTGCTACGGATTTTTGTGTTGACTCAACTGTACGATCGGCTTTAAATCACGATTATAAAACGACCGTGATTTCAGATGCTCATACAACTGCTGACCGTCCACATTTAAGAGCTGAAAAAATCATTGATCATTACAACTGGATTTGGAAGGAAATGATTCCTACCGAAGGGATTATTCAAGTTATTACTTCTGAGTCATTTATAAATAAATATTAAAAGTCAGAAGTTTGAAGCAGGAAGTTTCAACTATCCCATTTCAATCATATCAAAATAACTACATTATTGCCTGACTTGACATTTATCTTTTCTATTTATCATCTATTATTGTAACTTTTGCCTCTTTCATAAGACTAGTATGTTTTTAATTTAAAACCAATAATATTTATTATATGAAAAAAGGAATTCTTTCAATCTTATTAATTGCTTTTTGTTTCTCATTTTCTACTGCTAAAAAGAAAGATGCAGAGAAAGCAAAAGGTGACACAATTATTACCTCAAGTTTAGTTAGTGGTCTAAAATTCCGTAGTATTGGGCCTGCATGGGCAAGTGGACGCATTGCTGATTTCGCAGTAAATCCCAAAGATCCAAAAGAATATTATGTAGGTGTAGCAAGTGGTAATGTTTGGAAAACAACCAACAATGGTACCACCTGGAAACCTATCTTTGACAAATACGGATCGTATTCCATTGGCGATGTAGAACTTGATCCAAACAATTCAAATGTTGTTTGGGTTGGAACCGGTGAAAATAACCACCAGCGTGCTTTAGGCTATGGTGATGGAATCTATAAATCTGTAGACGGAGGCAAATCTTTCAAAAATATGGGATTGAAAGAAAGTCGTCAAATTGGAGGCATTGTTATCGACCCAAGAAATTCGGATGTGGTTTACGTTGCCTGCGAAGGTTCCGTTTGGGGACCAGGCGGTGAACGCGGACTGTATAAAACAACTGACGGAGGTAAAACATGGGAACGAATTCTTGAAATAAGCGAGAATACAGGGGTCAACAACATCAAAATGGACCCTAAAAACCCGGATATTCTGTATGCTACTTCAGAACAACGAAGAAGGACTTCTTTCACAAAAATTGGTGGTGGCCCTGAATCTTCAGTGTATAAATCAACAGACGCTGGTGCCCATTGGAGAAAAATTACGGAAGGCCTTCCAAAAGTTCATATCGGAGGTATGGGAATTGATGTTTCACCTGTTGACCCTAACGTTCTTTACCTGATTGTAGAAGCTGCTGAGGGGAAAGGTGGGTTCTTCCGTTCAACAGACAAAGGTGAAAGCTGGTCAAAAATGAGTGATCATTCTTCAAGCGGGCAATATTACAATGAAATTTTCTGTGACCCGGTAGATATTGATAAAGTTTACTCTGTTGAAACCGTATCTGCAGTTACTGTTGATGGAGGTAAAACATGGGAAAGGATCAGCATAAAAGGAAGGCATGTAGATGACCATGCACTTTGGATTGACCCTAAAGATACAGAACACTATATTATTGGTGGCGATGGCGGAATCTATGAAACATGGGATAATGGAAAAACTTTCGATTACAAAGAAAACCTTCCGGTTACCCAATTCTATCGTATACATGTTGACAATGCCAAGCCTTTCTACAATGTATATGGTGGTACCCAGGACAATAACTCCATGTATGGCCCATCCCGGAATATCAGTAGAGATGGCGTTATAAACGACGAATGGCATGTTACGCTAGGCGGCGATGGTTTTTGGTTGGCTACCGATCCGGATGACCACAATATTGTTTATACGGAGTATCAGTACGGTAATTTATATCGACACGATAAAAGAAGTGGAGAGCGCTTAAATATTAAGCCCCGCGAACCTAAAGGCGTAGAAACCTATAAATGGAACTGGAACGCACCAATGATTCTTAGTCCACACAATGGCACGCGCATTTACTTTGCAGCAAATAAAGTTTTCCGTAGCGATGATCGTGGAAATTCATGGAAAACGATAAGTGATGACTTAACAGCACAGGTTGACAGAAACAGCTTTCCTGTAATGGGCAAATACTGGCCAGCAGAGTCTGTTGTAAAAGATGTATCGACTTCTCAATGGGGTACAATCGTATCTCTTGATGAATCTCCAATTAAAGAAGGTTTGTTATATGTTGGAACTGATGACGGTGTTATTTCCGTTTCGGAAAACGGCGGTCAAAACTGGAGCCAGGTTAAATCATTCACCGGAGTTCCTGAATACACTTATGTAAGTGATCTTTGTGCCGACAAATTCAATGAAAATGTTGTTTATGCTTCATTCGACAATCTGAAAAGAGATGATTTCAAACCTTACATTTATAAAAGTTCTGACAAAGGGAAAACCTGGGGATCAATTTCAGGTAACTTACCAGAGAATGGAACAATCCACACGATAGTACAAGATCACGTAAGGCCTGAACTACTTTTTGTTGGTACTGAATTTGGTGTTTTCTTTACCATTGACAGTGGTAAAAACTGGGTGCAGTTGAAAGCAGGTTTGCCAACAATTGCAGTGAAAGATATTGCCATTCAAAAAGATGAAAATGATTTGGCTATTGCAACTTTCGGACGTGGGTTCTACATTCTTGATGATTACACTCCATTACGTGAACTTAGTCATGAACTTGCGGAAAAAGAAGCTCATATTTTTGAAATAAAAGATGCTTTAATGTATATCCAAAACTACGGAAAACGAAATCAGGGAGATACGTACTTTACTTCTAAAAATCCCGATTATGGAGCAACGTTCACCTATTATTTAAAAGAAGTTCCTAAAATGAAAAAGCAACTTCGTAAAGAAAAAGAGAAAGAGCTTTTCAAAAGTGGAAGTCCAATTCCTCAACCAAGCTGGAGGGAACTTGAGCTTGAAGGCAAACAAGAAAAGACTCATTTGATTTTCAGCATTTACGATGTGAATGGAAATGTAGTAAATCAACTAGTTAAAGATCCTGCCAAAGGAATTAACAGAGTTACATGGAACCAGACCTACGCAATGAATTCATCTGTCAAACTTAGTGGCACTTTTAAGCCAGCTAAAAAAGACAGAGGAAACGGAATTATGGCTATGCCCGGCAAATACAAAGTTGGTTTAAAAATGTGGCATGAAGGAGAATTAACAGAGTTGGCAGAACCAATAGAGTTTACCTGTAAAAAATTGAACAATTCAAGTCTGCCAAATGATAATTATACAGAGAATGTTGAGTTTGCTGATAAAGTGAGTAAGCTTTCTATTGCTGTTCGTGGAAGCAACAACTTGCTAAACGAACTAAGCTCAAAAATTGAACACATCAAAGAAGCTATTTATACAACTCCTGAAGCAGGGCAAAAATTAATGGATGAAGCCAGGGAATTAGCGGTTAAAGTTGACGAATTGAAATATCAACTGAATGGTGACAAAGCCAAAGCGAGCAGCGAAGAAATCCCTCCGGCACAAGTTCCGTTAATCAGTCGGTTAAATTCAATTGTATATACCCATATGGGAACAACTTCTGAAACAACTTCTACGGTAAAAGAAAGTTTCAAAACCTTATCTGAAGAATTTATACCTGTTCTGGATGAGCTTAAACAAATTGTTGAAAAGGAAGTACCTGAACTGGAAAAACAACTAAATGCAGTTCATGCACCATGGACTCCTGGCCGACTTCCTGAATGGAATAATAAGTAGTTGGCTTATTATTTACTGATAGCCTCACTTGGAGTGAGGCTATCAGTAAAGCCTGAGCTCATTTAATTATCAGGCACTACCCCATCAAACTATAAAAACCAGTTTAAAAACTATAAAATATAGTTGCATAACTATTTTTTATAGTTATATTTGTATTGAATTATTACCGTACAATAGTTTAGTATGAAAAAATTAACTCAAAAAGAAGAAGAAATATTAAGGTATTTCTGGATCCATGGAAGCATGTTTGTAAAAGAATTGAAAGAGCAGTATTCCGGGAACCTACATTATAACACGCTCTCTACAATTGTCAGAAGTCTGGAAGACAAAGGCTATATCCGTCACGAAAAATTTGGAAATACCTACCGTTATTCAGCAGCTATCACAGAAGGAGAATACAGCAAACAAACACTAGGAACAGTTATTAAGAAACACTTTAACAGTTCTTATAAAAACGTTGTCTCAATGTTTGTTGAGGATAAAGATATATCACTTGACGATTTAAAAAAGCTGATTAACGACATCGAAAGCAAGAAAAAATAATGAATCCATTATTTACATATCTTTTAAAATCATCGATTAGTTTAATTCTACTATTTAGTCTTTTTAAACTAACAATGTCCCGCGACAAAAACTTTCAGGTAAATCGTTTTTTATTGATTTCCATTATACTCCTATCCAGTACATTACCATTCCTAAATATTAATCTACTACCTGAAAGATCAATAAATCAACCCATAGAAATTGTTCAAGAGCTTGTCTTTCCTCAAATACAAGATGATTCCCGTGATACCAACATCAGGCAAATAGCCCTTGAAACACCTACAAAGAAGAAAGATTATACAACAGGTACTTATTACGTAATACTTTTCATATTTATCCTAAGAACTATGATCTCTTTATTTAGGGTCATGCAATTAATTGGATCATCAATAAAACAAACATATAAATCTGTTCGGATAGCAATTGTAAAAGACATGATACAACCTTTTTCGTTCGTTCGAAAGATTGTCTTATCAGAAGCAGATTACAAGGAAAACAGGGAAGAGATCGTAACCCATGAAATGGCGCACATTACACACCGTCATTTCATCGACCTTATCATTTGCGAATTATTCACACTCATACACTGGTTTAATCCTTTCGCCTGGGTGTTACGACGTGACCTCAAACTCATTCATGAATACCAAGCCGATCAGGCTACACTTAATAAAGGCATCGATGCAACTAAATATCAACTGTTGGTAGTAAAAAAAGCTGTTGGCGAAAGACGTTTTGCCATGGCAAACAATTTTACACAATGTCCAATTTCAAAACGATTAAGAATGATGAATAAAAATAATTTTAACCGTTGGATGCAAATTAAGTTAATTCTATTTGTACCAATTATCGCATTTATTCTGATGGCTTTTAGCCAATCTTCTAGAAAAATAATAGAAGAAAGTAATGTAATTGAAAAAATTGTCCCACATTCTGAACCCTTAAAAAACCAAATCAAATATGATGGCTTTTCAATTGAAATAAGAAAAGGTGGCAATTATATAAATGGCAAATCTTGTTCACTAAAAGAACTTGCGAATAAAGCGAAAGCATTTCAAAAAACAGGAAGAGAAGATATTCTTCTTGTTCTTGATGACCCTATTCCTCTAAGTCGAGTGGATGAAGTTAGAATTGCTCTGAGTAATGCAAGAGTATATCATGTAAATCAGACTACAATTAATACAGACGAAATAATTTATCCAGCTGGAGATGTTACTAGCTTGGCACATTTTTCTCAAGGAAGCTTTGACAAATGGATGAAAGTTCAGTTAAAGAACTACGGGAAAGACATAGCTGATAATCTTGAATATAAGATCACAATTAGCTTCATTATCGACAAGAACGGGAAAGTAAGGGATGGACACGTTCTTCAAGCATGTGAACATCCAGAAGTTAATAAAGCTTTCCAAAAAGCTCTGGCTCAAATCCCTGATTGGGAACCTGCTCAAAAGGGAAACTCTAAAGTAAGCGTTTATTCAAAAATGATGTATTTCAAAAGAGCCAAGAAAACAAATCATTAAAATTAACACTTTAGAAAAAACATTAAAAGGCGGGAACACGTCCCGCCTTATTACCCTAAATACGTGGCTCAAAATTGAAGCCCGCCATAGTATTATTAAGAATTGATTGATTAGCTCTAACTTAAAAGAGCTTTTACCTTATCAGCAATATCTTTCCCATCAGCCTGTCCTGCCAACTTTTTAGAAGCAACACCCATCACTTTTCCCATTTCTTTCATACTGGTTGCACCTACAGAATCGATAACTTCCTGAACCGCTTTGGTCAATTTTTCATCACTCATTTTCTCAGGCAGGTAAGTCTCAAAAACTTTGACCTGAACCATTTCCTGCTCATACAAATCTTGCCTTCCTTGTTCTTTATAGATATTTGCTGAGTCATTTCCTTGCTTAGCCAATTTTTGAATCGCCTTTACAATGTCCTGATCACTTAATTCTTCAGATGCTCCTTTTGCAGTTTTTGCTTCCAAAAGAACCTTTTTAATGCCCCTTAAAGCTTCAAGCTTTTCTTTTTCGCGTGCCTTCATGGCCGCTTTCATATCTTCATTTATTTGTTCAAATAGTCCCATATCTTCAAAGAAATTTCAAATAACAAAAATCAAATTCCAAAAATTTATTCACGTCATCCTGTTCCGATAGCTATCGGAATTGATTCAGGATCTTTGTCGGATGGAGATCCCGAATCACCTGCCTGACGGCAGTCAGGAGTTCGGGATGACTTTCTCATAAGTTTTTTTATTATTGTGGTTTAATCCACATTATCGTGTAAATATGAATTATTATCTCTTAAAACGGTTTTATCATCATCGTCCGGTGAAAGTGAAAAACGTGACAAACGTTGCTCAAATTTTTTTCGAACATCTTTAATATTCATTTTCTTTCTACGATAAGCAGGAATGTTTTCCAACTCATCCACAGCCTCTTCACTTGAAGTAGAAAAGTCCACTTTTACTGAAAAATTTTCATCTTCTCCCTTTTTTTCTTTTGGGCCACCATAAAGCGCATCAAATTCATCTCCCTGAGCAGGATTGATATCAAACTCAAAAGATCGCTGACCGCTACGGCTCATCCCCTCAGATGAAGCCGGTATTTTGGGTTTTGATGTAGGCTTTGGTGCAGGTTCTGCTTGTGGCTCATCAGCCAGGGTATGGTATGTTTTTTCAACCTTTCTGGCAGCCATCATTTCAGGAATACTTGTTACACTAAAACCTGTTGCAATAATGGTTACCGTTATTTTATTGCCAAGGCTTTCATCAACTCCATTACCCCAAATCAAATCGGCATCATTACCTGCTTTCGCCTGAACGTAATCAGTAATTTCGCCAATCTCATCCATAGTTACTTCTTCGCTTCCTGAAGTAATATTTAATAAGATATTCCGTGCTCCATCAATATCATTATTATTCAGCAATGGCGAATTAAGTGCTTCTTCTACTGCCCTCAGCGCACGGTCTTCCCCCCCGCAGGTTGCAGACCCCATTACTGCGACACCACTCGTACGCATTACGGTTTCAACATCCGCAAAGTCAACATTAATATAGCCAGCTACCGTAATAATTTCGGCTATACCTTTTGCTGCAGTGGTAAGTACATTGTCGGCTTTGGCAAAAGCTTCTGAGATTTTAAAATCACCATACATTTCACGAATGCGTTCATTATTGATCACAAGCAACGAATCAACATGCCCTTCCATTTGTGCAATACCATCAATTGCCTGTTTGATTCTTCGACGACCTTCATTTCTAAACGGTAAGGTTACAATACCTACTGTTAGTAAACCAAGCTCTTTACAAGCTTCAGCAATTACAGGGGCAGCACCGGTACCGGTTCCACCCCCCATACCTGCTGTAATGAAAACCATCTTAGTCGTTTTCTCGAGCATTTTCTTCACATTCTCGATATTCTCAATAGCAGCTTCACGCCCTACTTCTGGTTTGTTACCAGCACCACGCCCTTCAGTAAGTGATTCACCTAGCTGAATTTTCAGGGGAACGGGGCTGCCATGCAAGGCCTGTGCATCGGTATTGCAAAGCATAAACCCTACATCTTTAATACCCTCTTCATACATGTGGTTAACGGCATTTCCACCACCGCCACCAACTCCAATTACTTTAATAATTGTACCTGAAGATTTATCTAAATCGAAATTCATTATATCGTCTGACATACGCTTTGTCTTTTAGTTATTTGTTAATGGCTTCATCCTGATCATCGAAAAGTTTACTAAACTGGCGTTGAAACCAGCTATCGACTTTTTCATTATCCTGGTTCTTATTTTTGCTAAAAGCTGAACCATCATTTACAAGAGCAGCTGTATTTTCTTTTTTATTTGATTTTGCTGAGCCAGTTTCGGAGATTACCGGCTCTGCTATTTTATTCTCATTGTTTTCAAAATCGAAAAATTCTTCATCGTCATCTTCCAGGTTTATTTCACAGGCCTGGTTTTCCAAAACAAATTCTTCTTTTGGTTCCCGGGCCTGCAAAATATTACTCGGATTTTTATCAAAACGAGTAGCAATAATTGTCACACTGATTTTTTCGCCAAGCTTGTGGTCAATTCCATTACCCCAAATAATATTGGCATCCTGCCCTGCTTTGTTTTGGAGAAATTCAATAATATCGCCAATTTCACCCATGGTAATTTCATCTTTCCCAGAAGTAATATTCAGAAGAATATCCTTTGAACCATAGATATCATTACTGTCAAGAAGGGGCGATTCCAAAGCTTTTTGAACCGCATCCATTGCACGGTTTGAACCTTCAGAAATACCTGTTCCCATGATAAACACTTTGCTTTTGGTCATCACGGTATTTACATCGGCATAGTCAATATTGATATTGCCGTGTAAAGTGATAATCTCAGCGACTCCTTTTACAGCGGTAGCAAGTATATTATCGGCCTTTTTGAAAGCCTGCGAAGCTGGGAGGTCTCCATATATTTTATGCAGTTTTTCATTGCTGATGACCAACAAGCTATCCACATGGTCCTTCAATTTTTCCAGCCCTTCCAACGCCTGGTCAAAACGCCTTTTACCTTCCGATGGGGATGGAATAGTTACCACAGCAATGGTCAAAATATCCAACTCGCGGGCTAATTCTGCAATAACCGGAGCAGCGCCTGTTCCGGTTCCACCACCAAGTCCGGCAGTAATGAAAAGCATTTTGGTATTCTCCAGCACCAAACGAACATCCTCCAGGTTTTCAATAGCTGCCTGCTCTCCTTGCTCAGGCATATTACCCGCACCACGGCCTTCAGTTAAAGTAACCCCCAACTGAATTTTAATTGAGACCTTGCTATTCCGCATGGCCTGAGCATCCGTGTTACAAATAAGAAAATCTACACCTTCAATCCCTTCATCAAACATGTGGTTGACTGCATTACAACCACCGCCGCCGACCCCGATCACCTTAATGATTGAGGATTTAGTTTGTTCAAATCCAAAGTTTAAAATGTCCTCCATAGGCGAGGATTTTAATCGTTAAAACATTTCCGTATCCTGTTCATCTTCAAAGAACAGTGTTACCTGACGAGCCACTTCTTTTTTCATTTGACTAAAAAAGCCAGGTTGTGTAGAGCGTACCTTCTTTTTCTTCTTCTTTGTAATAACTGCATTCCCTGAATCATTAAGTGCCAGGGTTAATAACCCAAGAACTGTTGAATTTCGAGGGTCTTCCAACTCTTTCCATTGTGGATCAATCTGCAAACGTGGTATGCCTTCTTTTACGTCCAAACCCGTTTTAAATTTGATTAACTGAGTCAAATCCGGCATCAAAGCTGTACCTCCGGTTATAACAATACCAGCACCGACCTTATCCATTAAACCGGATTCTTCAAGCTGGAAAAAGAATGCATCAATAATTTCTTCCATCCTGGCCTGAATAATAAAAGCCAGGTTTTTGAATGATATTTCTTTAGGTTCCCAGCCCGAAATCCCCGGTATGGTAACCACTTTATCCTCGGGAGCAAAATCACCCATTGCCTGGCCAAACTGAACTTTCAGCGATTCGGCCTGACGAGCAAGGATTGTACAACCCTCTTTTATATCGTGTGTAATTACATTTCCACCAAAAGGAATTAAGGATGAAAAGCCCAAAACACCATCGTGATAAACCGCAACTTTGGTCGTTCCACCACCAATATCCAACAGAATTACGCCAGCTTCTTTTTCATCTTCAGACAGGAGTACTTCGGAAGAAGCCAATGGATCAACCATTGCTTTTTGCACCTTAATTGCGCCTCTCTCAAAACATAGTCGTAAATTGTCTTCATACACCTCAGGTGCTACCAGCAATTTAAATTCAGATTGTATTTTTTCGCCTGTCATTCCAACAGGGTTTGGGATTCCAAGCTCATTATCTACCGTAAACAACTGTGGGCTTGCATGATAAATCTTATATCCTTCAGGCAACTTTACATTTTGGGCAATTGCAAAAAGTTGTCTGACATCTTCTTCTGATACAATTCTGGATTCATCAAGAAATTTTTCAGCACCATTGGCTACAGTCTTTAATTGCTGACCAATAACATTGACATAAACCTCATCAATATCGCCATCAAACATATCTTCTGCCTGACGAACTGCATTATGAATGGCTGTGAACGCTTCATCAATATTTAATACGACACCTCGCTTGACCCCCATTGACCGGGCTTTCCCATAACCCAAAATTTCAATTTTGCCGTCTGCTCCTTTTTTGCCGGCCACCACCACAACTTTGGTGGTACCCACATCAACTGCAGCAACTATTTTTTCGCTTTTGCCCATAAGCTTTACTTTTTAGTACAAACCACCTGATTTTCATATTTCAGGTTGATCCTTCTATATTTTTCCCAGCCTGTATCAGCAAAAACTTGCTGGTACAAAGCCTTGAGATTTCTAAATTTTTCCCGAACCTGATCTGCTTTCCCGAATTCAATTAGCTGATCACCTATTTGAGGAACCAAAACCAATTCTTCATTCTGCCTAACATATATCTGCCCAATCATGGCTTTCCAAAACTCATTCTCATCAATGAATTTCACGAAAGGAAGAAGTTTTTCCTGTGCATATTTATCTGGCACATTTCCATTTACAACAACCACTTTTGCCGTAAACTTATCATTACGCGGAATTTTAACGCCTTCACCATCCAGGTAATAATCTTTATTTCCAGCTATAATTCTGACGATTGGCCTGCGCTGTTCAACTTCAACAATTAGCTGCCCTTTGAAATCCAGCTCAGTTCCGCTTATTTTTCTAAATACTTCCGCTTTTTTTATTGAAGCTACCTTTTCCAATTTTTCTTCTATTACATCGGTATTAACAGCTGATAGCTTCTTTTCAAAAAGTTTCTCATTATTTTTCAGAATGATCTTTTCAATTTCCTTTTCATCCAAAAACCTTGGAGAATCTTCATTGATTACAACATTTACAGAAGAACATTTAACCCTTGACAAACCACTGCCTGAAAATGCAAGTGAAACTATCATCACTGCAAGCAAGATGACCAATACAATGCTATTTGTAACCGGCTTACGCATTTTCTTTCAATCTTAATTTCTCAATCATCGGTTCAACTAATGTATCAATGTCCCCAGCGCCCATCATCATAATCACCCCCGGGTATAACTCATCGGCTATCCCGGTCAATTCTTCTTTTTTAATGAGCTTTTTATTTTCGTTTTTAATCTGATCAAAAATTATTTTTGATGTTACTCCAGGCGTCGGTTTTTCGCGAGCCGGATAAATATCCAGAAGGATAACTTCATCCAGTTTACTTAACTCTTCAGCAAACCCATCTGCAAAATCATTGGTTCGACTGAAAAGATGTGGCTGAAAAATCCCTGTTATTTTCCTTGTCTCAAACATGGCTTTTACCGAAGCTATAGTTGCATTCAACTCGGTTGGGTGATGAGCGTAATCATCAATCAACAAATAATCTTTACCACGAAAGCGAATATCGAAGCGCCTCTTGACCCCCTCATACTTTGGCAATGCTTTTTTCAATTCTTCAGGAGTTACTCCTGCCTGAATTGCCAAAGCACATGCCGCCACAGAATTTTCAACATTCATTAGCCCCGGATAATTTAAGCGTAAACCTTCAACTTTTCCTTCCGGATAAATCAAATTGTACCGATACGTTTCGTCTTTCAATTCCAGGTTCTCAGCACAAAAATCAGCCTTTGCAGTTAACGAATATGAATAATACCTGGCATTGTTGTTTGTCTGTGTTATTGGTAATCCTTCTTTCACAATTACTGAGCCACCTTCTTTAACCTGACCGGCAAATTCATTGAATGAATTTACAATCTCATTGTGCGTGCCATAAATATCCAAATGATCGGCATCGGTTGAAGTAATTAAGGCCAGATTTGGAAACAAGCGTAAAAATGAACGATCAAATTCATCTGCTTCAGCAACAAACCACTTGCTTTCGGTGTCAAGCAGAAGATTGCTTTGGTAGTTTTTAGAAATACCTCCCAAAAACGCATTGCACCCAACCAATGAGTTTTTCATCAAATGGGCCAGCATGGTTGAAACCGAAGTTTTTCCATGCGTTCCTGCTACAGCAACGCAAAGTCCGGTATTGCAAATCATGCCTAACACTTCTGAGCGCTTCTTCATCACAAAACCATTTTCCTCCAGGAAAACCCGTTCACCCAAATCAGCAGGAATAGCTGGCGTGTAAACAACCAGACAACTTAGCTTCTCCACTCTTTTCTCCAGCACACCTGGTAAATCCTCATAATGAACATCAATCCCTTCTTCAGCAAGTTGCCTGGTTAAAACAGTCTCAGTCCGGTCATAGCCCAACACTTCATATCCTACATGCTTAAAATATCGAGCCAGCGCACTCATCCCGATTCCTCCGATACCGAGAAAATAGATTGTCTTTATGTGATCAAAACCGATCATTAATTATTTAGTTCTTTTAAAATAACGTCAACAATTTCAGCTGTAGCATTTGGTTTAGCCAACTTTGTGCTATTTGCTGATATTTTTTCCAATTCTTTCTTATCCGAAACCAAATCAAATGCTTTAGGTAACATATCCTTTTTTGCATCAACATCTTTCACTAACACCGCCGCATCTTGCTCGACCAACGCCATAGCATTTTTAGTCTGATGATCCTCAGCAACATTGGGTGATGGTACCAATAACGATGCTTTACCCAGTAGGCAAATCTCTGAGATTGTACCTGCCCCGGCTCTTGAAATCACCAAGTCAGCGACTTTATATGCCAAATCCATTCGTGATAAAAACTCAAGTGGCTTTAAATTTTCAGGAAGATTATCTTTCAAGCCCTCCATGATATTTTTATAGTAAATCTTACCTGTTTGCCAGATTACCTGCACAGCTGATTTTTCAACCAAATCAAGATTTGCCATCACACTCTCATTTAGTGTTTTTGCTCCCAAACTTCCCCCAACAATCAAAACCACTGGCTGGCCTTTTTTTAGACCAAAATGATTATAAGCCTCTTTCTTATTAACTTCTTCCAGCAAGTTTTGTCGAACCGGATTGCCCGTTCCAATAAGCTTATCTGCCGGGAAATACTTCTGCATATTTGGATAAGCCACACAAATCTTTCTCACTTTTGCTGAAAGCAATTTATTGGTCACCCCTGCATAGGAGTTTTGTTCCTGCAAAATGCAAGGAATCCCTTTTTTCGAAGCAGCTTTTAAAACCGGACCACTTGCATAGCCACCAACTCCAATTGCTATATCAGGCTGAAAATCTTTTACAATCTTTCTTGCCCTGTGCATACTTTTGAAAAGCATCATCACGAACCTGAACATTTTTAACGAAAGCTTTCGAGGCATACCCATTACCGGAAGTCCAATGATTTCATATCCGGCATCCGGGACGCGCTGCATCTCCATGCGCCCAAGTGCCCCAACAAAAAGAATATCCGTCTCGGGCATACGGGCCTTTAGTTCGTTCGCAATGGACAGTGCCGGGAAAATATGTCCCCCGGTTCCCCCTCCGCTTATGATGACTTTCAATTTCTTCATTTATAATTCTTCATCTTCGTCAGGCACATCAACCATTACCGGTTGCTCCTGAACCTGAACACTATTTTTTTGATTCTGATAACTCACTGACAAAATCACACCAAATGAAATTGCCGTAAACAAAGTTGATGTTCCTCCCATACTTACCCACGGCATAGGCTGTCCCGTAACCGGAAAAACCCCAACCGACACTGCCATATTTATGATGGCCTGAAATACCAGCAGCAACACCAGCCCTGCCGTTAGGAATGCGGGGAATGTACGGTTTGACCGCCGGACAATTACTACTCCCCTGTATAATAAAATCAAATAGAGCATTGCTATTGCAATTCCCCCAATCCAACCATATTCTTCTATAATTATTGAATAAATAAAATCATTATAAGCTGCCTCCATGTAATTGCTTACCTCACTGCCTCCTGGCCCTTTGCCAAACATACCTCCTCCTTCATAAATTGCCAGCCTGGCATAATCTGCCTGCGTTGTTCCCAAGGCTGCATGATCATCTCCATAAACAAAGTCATCAATTCGCTCTTTAAACGTGTGAACACGCCCTGCCCAACCGGGCAAATGGTCGGCCGTAAAATATACAAGTGTCATTAAAGCCAAACCCGCAACAACAGGCAAAAGCAATAATTTAACCGGGACCCTGGCAATAAACATTAACACCATTATGCTTCCAAAAATTAAAGCTGAAGTTGAGATATCCCCGTAGAAAATGATTCCGCAGATTCCCATGCTGACTCCCATCACCCAAATGAAAGCTTTTTTCAAATCTTCTTTCGTTTTCTGTCGTTTACCGAGCACTTTCGCCACAAACATCATTAGCGATATTTTTGCTAGCTCTGCGGGTTGAAAACTGATAAATCCCAAATCCAGCGATCGCGGAGTAGGTTTTGAAGGATCAAGTTTGTACTGAACAATTGCCGCAAAGAGTGCTAAAACCGTTGCCACCAACAGCAATGGCGCTATCCAGGAATAAAACTTTACAGGTATAATATTGACCAGAAATGCCATCACCCCAAAACCAATCAGGATGAAAACAATCTGCCGAATCAGGTAATAGCCGGTATTACCTCCTGCCTGACGATAAGCCAACCTTCCGGTTGCACTATATACAATCAGCAAAGAGGCCAGGGACAAAAATACCAGAACCACCCAGATGATCCGATCTCCTTTCAATATTTTACCCAAGGAAAAATTCATGTTACAACTCCCTTACTGCCATTTTAAATTGACGACCCCGATCTTCGTAATTCTCAAATAAATCAAAACTTGCACAAGCAGGTGATAACACTACCGTTTCACCATCCTTCGCCAGGTAATAAGCTGAACGAACAGCATCCTTCATATCTTGTGTTTCCACAATATCAGGCACGATATCTGAAAAAGCCTTAATGATTTTTTTATTATCAACTCCAAGACAAATGATTGCCTTTACCTTCTCTTTCACCAAAGGCTTTAATGCTTCGTAATCGTTGCCTTTATCAACACCTCCTGCAATCCAAACAATTGGTTTGTTCAGGCTTTCCAGTGCATACCAGGTAGAATTGACATTGGTGGCTTTTGAGTCATTTACGAAAGCAATCCCATGCACTTTCAGGAAATGCTCCAGACGGTGTTCAACACCTTTAAACCCGGAAAGGCTTTCCCTTATTTTTTCATTCCTGATATTCAACACCATCCCGGCAAGGCCTGCTGCCATTGAATTGTATGTGTTGTGCTGTCCCTGTAATGCAATATCAAAAATTGACATATTAAATGAATTTTTTTCCCTGTTAATAATTAGTTGCTTGTCTTTTATTCCCGCGCCGTTTGCTTTTGGTTCAGACATACTGAACGGCATGCAAACAGCATTTATATTTCGTTTTTCTATTTCCTTTTTTATTACCGGATCCCCGTCCCAGTAAATGAAGAAGTCGTTTTGCGTTTGATTTTGAAGTATTCGGAATTTTGAATCCACATACTTTTGAAAATCGTTATCGTAACGATCTAAATGATCGGGTGTGATGTTTAGCAAAACAGCAACATCAGCCTTAAAATGATACATCCCGTCCAACTGAAAGCTACTCAGCTCAATCACATAGTAATCAAAGTCTTTTTCGGCTACCTGCCAGGCAAAACTGTTTCCTACATTTCCTGCCAATCCTACATTCAATCCAGCTTTTTTCAGCAAGTGATAAGTCAGCATGGTTGTAGTTGTTTTCCCGTTGCTCCCGGTAATACAGATTGTTTTTGCATTGGTGTACCTACCCCCAAATTCTATTTCAGAAATAACCGGAATGCCTTTTCCCTTTAAATCCTTAATCAACTGAATGTGATCAGGAATTCCAGGGCTTTTCACAAGCAAGTCAGCTTCTAAAACCTTCTCAACAGAATGAGTTCCTTCTTCAAATGAAATTTCATAGTTTAAAAGAACGTTGCGGTACTTTTCATTAATCTTCCCCGCATCTGAAACCAGTACATCAAAACCTTCTTTTTTACCAAGAATGGCTGCACCAACCCCACTTTCTCCGGCTCCAAGTATAACCAAGCGTTCTGCCATTTTATCTCATCTTTAGAGTTACAATGGTGAACACGGCCAAAACAATCCCTACAATCCAGAACCGGGTAACAATCTTCGGTTCAGGAATCCCTTTTTTTTGATAATGGTGGTGAATCGGACTCATCAAAAAGACGCGTTGTCCTTCACCATATTTTTTCTTCGTGTATTTGAAATAGCTTACCTGAATGATTACTGAAAGATTTTCAAGCAGGAAAATTCCACACAACAATGGGATTAGTATTTCTTTGCGAATAACCACAGCAAAAACAGCCAAAATTCCACCCAGGGCCAGACTTCCGGTATCGCCCATAAAAACCTGTGCCGGGTAAGAATTGTACCACAAAAAGCCCACAGTAGCACCGATGAAAGCAGCAACAAAAACAGTCATCTCCCCAATATTCGGGATATACATGATATCCAAATAATCAGAGTAAATTACGTTACCACTTACATAGGCCAGAATCCCCAAGGTTACCCCGCTAATTGCGGATGTTCCCGTTGCCAGCCCATCAATTCCATCGGTTAGATTAGCGGCATTAGATACTGCCGTAATTATTATTATTATTGCCAGTGCATAAACCAGCCATCTCCAAAAATCTGCTTTATCACCTAAAAATGAGATCAGCCATGCATAGTCAAATTCGTGGTTTTTAATAAATGGAATCGTTGTTTTCGTAGATTTCACATCTTTTGATAAAACCTGAATTTCCTCTTTACCAGTTTCAGGGTCAACAACTACTTCTTCTATGTAATTACCATCACCATCCTTTATTTTCTCACGAACGATAACATCATCCGAGAAATACATGGTCGACGCAACGATAATCCCAAGACTTACCTGCCCCAGAATTTTAAACTTGCCGGCAAGCCCTTTTTTATCTTTTAAAAATACTTTGATATAATCATCCGTAAAACCTATCAAGCCCAACCATGTGGTTGTAATTAGCATCAGCAGGATGTAAGTATTGCCAAGCCTTGCAAATAAAAGTGTTGGGATAATAATTGAAGCCAAAATGATCAGGCCTCCCATGGTAGGGGTCCCTTTCTTTTGCATTTGACCTTCCAGGCCAAGATCACGAATTTCTTCCCCGATTTGCTTCTTTTGGAGAAAACGGATCATTCTGCTACCAAAAACCATGGTGATAAAAAGCGACGTAATAATTGCAGCTCCCGAACGAAATGAAATATACTGCAGCATCCCTAAACCGGGAATGTCAAACTCGTTCAACCACTCATAGATTAAATACAACATTCTTTTACTTTTTAGTTCGCGTTAAAAACTTCGTTCAATACTTCTTTATCATCAAAATGATGCTTCACTCCATTAACCTCCTGGTAATCTTCATGACCTTTCCCGGCTACTAAAATGATATCGCCAGGCTGAGCTAACATACAAGCTGTTTTGATTGCTTCACGACGATTGACAATCGACAAAACCTTATTTTTTTGATGCGGCTCAATACCCGTTTCCATGTCTGCAATAATTTGCCCCGGCTCTTCCGTTCTTGGATTGTCGGATGTCAGGATTACTTTGTCACTTTGCTGAGCTGCTTCCTGTGCCATTACCGGGCGCTTTGTTTTATCACGATCGCCACCTGCACCAACTACTGTAATTACCTGCTCATTGCCCGTACGGATTTCTGAAATCCCACTCAACACATTCTTAAGGGCATCGGGCGTATGGGCATAATCAACAATGCCATATTTTCCATCAGGTGATCTCAAAATCTCAAACCTGCCGGCTACCGGTTTCAGCTCACTGATTATTGCCAGCACATCATCCATTTCCTCACCCAGCAAAACAGCGGAGGCAAAAACTGCCATCAAATTGTAAGCATTAAAAATCCCTGAGAAATGAGTCCACACTTCACGGTTTTCAATATTTAAAAGAAGGCCATCCAAATGTTTCTCAAGTACTTTGCATTTAAAATCAGCAAGCGATTTTAACCCATACGATTTCTTTGTGGCTTTCGTATTTTGCAACATCACCATACCATTTTTCTCATCCGAATTGGTCAAAGCAAAAGCACCTGCAGGTAATTGATCGAAAAATTGTTTCTTGGCTTTGAGGTATTCTGCAAATGTTTTGTGGTAATCCAAATGATCATGGGTCAGGTTGGTGAAAATCCCACCATCAAATTCAATTCCGGCTACGCGCTTTTGGTCAATGGCATGCGAACTAACTTCCATGAAGCAATATTCGCAACCAGCCTCAACCATTTTAGCCATTACAGACTGAATCTGAATAGCATCGGGCGTTGTGTGAGTCGCCGGATATTCTTCATTATCCACATAATAGTTAATGGTTGAAATCAGCCCAACTTTATATCCTAATTTTTTAAATAATTCATACTGAAGTGTTGCAATTGTGGTCTTGCCATTTGTTCCTGTAACACCAACAACTTTTAGTTTAGATGAAGGATTTTTATAGAAGTTTGATGCAAGTTTCCCTAATGCTGAAGTTGTATCATCAATTTTAATCCGAACAACATTTTCAGGAATCTTAACATCGAATCGCTCGGCTATAATAACTTTTGCCCCTCTCTCAATTGCTTTTCCAATAAAATCATGTCCATCAACCTGAACACCGGGAACTGCAATAAAAACATCCCCCTGATCAACTTTTCGGGAATCAAACTGAAGTTGTCCAAGCTGAACCGACACATCTCCATTAATCAGTTCAAAGTCTATTCCTGCTAATATGTCTTTCAAAATCTTCATCAACCTAAATCGATATAAATGGTTTGTCCTTTTCGTATTTTATTTCCAGCTCTTAAAGACTGTTTTTTAACCTTTCCCAGCCCTTTCATTTTTACCTTTAAGCCGGAGCTTTCAAGCAAGTAAATTGCATCCTTGCTACTCATTCCAATTACATCAGGCACTTTCCCTTCTTCAATCAGCAAGTCAGCAACACTCAGTTTTTCATCTCCATTCTTAACTTTTATGAAAGGGGTTTGTGACTTTTCTGCCGGAACTTCAATGTTGAGTTCTTCTTTTGCAATCAACAGGTCATTTCGTGAGCCTGATTTCACGGCTGGTAATTTTACAGGAGTTTCTTCTTCAATTGTACGAGGCTCTAAAAAAGAAGCATAAACCTTACCAACAACCTCTTTAAATACCGGACCCGCTACTGAAGCACCATAATATTTCCCTTTTGGTCCAACAATTACAACTACACATGTATATTGTGGATCATCAGCAGGGAAGTAACCCGCAAAAGATGCCTGGTAATTTTTACGTCCGTCCTTTTCGTATCCCTGATTATTGTATGCCACCTGCGCTGTTCCGGTTTTTCCGGCAATTGGGAAATATGGATTCTTTAGTGATTTTCCTGTTCCTGTAACACAGGTCTCGGCAAGCATTTCCTGTGCTTTTTTCAATGTTTCTTTTGAACAGATTGAAGAGTTAAGAACTTCTGTTTTGAATTCTTTCACCGCAATGCCATGCTCACGAACTTCTTTTACAAATTTCGGTTTCACCATTTTACCATTATTGGCAACGGCATTGTAAAAAGTGGTTGTTTGAAGCGGAGTTAATTTAATTTCGTAGCCATAAGAAATCCAGGCAAGCGATGGCCCCCACCAAACGTTATCTGTAGGGTATTTAATATAAGGTACACCTTCACCAACAAAGCCTAATCCAAGTGGTTTGTTCAAACCAAAATTGTAAATACGATCGATGTAATCTTCTTCGCGGTCTTCATAAAACTCGGTAATAATTTTAGCTATACCAACATTTGAAGAGAGCTTGAAAATCTCTTTCATGGATATTTCACCATGCCCGCCATGACGCCAATCACTGTCATAAATGGTTTGCCCTTTATAATCCCAGTAGCCTTTCTCTGTATCGTAAATATCTGCTGTATCAACATATCCATCTTCCATGGCTACAATCATCGACATCAACTTGAATGTTGAGCCCGGTTCGCTGCACCCCTGATGACCCAGAGCAAAGTTGTAGGTTTCAGCATACGTGCCGTCTTTCTTTTTACCCAAATTGGCAATGGCTTTAACCTCGCCGGTTTTTACTTCCATCACAATGGCAGTTCCCCATTCAGCCTGCGATGTTTCCATTTGTTTTTGCAGCGCATTTTGTGTAAAATCCTGCAAGTTGACATTTATAGTAGTAACAATATCACTTCCATCTTTAGGTTCGGTAATTGGAATGTCTACCCAATGCCCGGAGTAATTTCTCTTGATAGCCATTCCATTCTCACCACTCAGGTAACCTTCCATCAAACCTTCAATTCCGGAATAGCCAATATTACCATGAATACCACCAAATGCACCTTTGTTTAAAGTGCCAATTGTGCGGCTTGCCATATCTCCATGCGGAAGAATCCGCTCACTTTCACGAACAACAATTAATCCAGAACCAAATAAACTGCGCTTTAGCGTTTTCAGCTTTTTAAATTTCTGAAGTTGGTTGTAGTTTACTTTCTCTTTATGAATCAGGAACCAACGATTTCCTTTTTTATAAGCTTTATTGAGTTTATTCTTGAATTGATATTTTGACACCCCAAAGAACTTTGCCACTTCCAACGAAAAAGCATCCGATTGATCTGCAAAAACACGTTTAACCCGTGGTGCAGCCAAATCCATTCGCAACTCGAAATAAGGAACCGAAGTTGCCAGAATGCTTCCGTCATCTGCACAAACATTGCCACGCTTCGCCTGTATCTCTGAAGTATTGGTGCGCAAATCCTTTGCAATCTGTTTCCACCTCTCCGTATCGACAGTTTGAATCAGAAACATTTTGACAATTATTACCACCCCCAGCAAGGCCGCCAGGAAATAGATAACGCCAAAACGAAATGTTATTTCTTTTCTGATCTCCATTTACTCTTCTTCCAGTTTTTCAACTTTTATTTTTCCTGCAGGTTCTTTGGGTTCAACTAAATCCAAACTACTTTCCTGCACTTTATTTGTAATTTGGGTGGGCCTGTTCAGCTTCATCAACTCGGTTTCATATGTAAGCGATTCAGCTTTTAGTTCTTTTATCGAGTCCTGAACAGCCTCCATCTTTCTAATCGTTTTTTCAGACCAATACCGGTTTGAGATTAGCAACATTCCTAAAAGCACGAGATAAAAAACAAACGGCAATTGCTTCATCACCTTTTCGCTGGCGAGCAAATTACCTCCCAGAAGAGATTTTATCTTCCCTCCCAGTCCGTTGGTCTTTTTTTTGTTTGTTTTTTCCTTGCTCATACCTTTTCTGCAATTCTCAACTTTGCACTTCTTGCTCTTGGGTTTCTCCCGATTTCTTCATCGGTTGGAATAATCACCTTCCTATTGACAGCCTTTAAGCCAGAGCTAATATTTCCATAAAAGTCTTTCTCTAACTTACCTTCAAAATTTCCGGCTTTTATAAAGTTTTTCACCAAACGATCTTCCAATGAATGGTAGGTTATTATCACCAATCTTCCTCCCTGATTTAGCAGTTCAGCACTTTGTGTCAAAAAGTCTTTCAGCACTTCCAACTCTTGATTGGTTTCAATCCTTAAAGCCTGAAAAACTTTAGCCAGATATTTTGTCTCTAATTTTTTGGGAACACAAGATGATATTGCGCCCTTAAAATCATCTATGGTTTTAATTTGCTTTTGCTGTCTTTTAGCTATAATCTCTTTCGTCAATCGAAAGGCATTTTTCACTTCGCCATAATCCCGAAAAATCTTAATCAATCTCTCTTTTTCATACCCGTTTACAACATCTGCGGCGGTCATTTCAGCGTCGCGGTTCATGCGCATATCCAATTCTCCCGGGAAGCGAAATGAGAACCCACGTTCAGCTACATCAAAATCATGAGAAGAAACTCCCAGGTCAGCAAGAATACCATCCACCTTCTCCACATCATAAAAACGAAGAAAGTTTCGGATATATTTAAAATTGTGCCTGATAAAAAAAAAGCGGCTATCTTCAAAAGCATTGACCGCCGCATCTTCATCCTGATCAAAGGCAAAGAGTCTTCCTTTTTGTAAACTGTTCAGAATCTCCCGGGAATGGCCACCACCTCCAAAGGTGACATCAACATAGTCACCGTCCTTATGAATGTTCAGCCCCTTTACGCTTTCATCCAATAAAACCGGTATGTGGTAAACTTGCTCCACGCTTATTCTTCAATTTCCCCAAAAAACTCAGAAAACAATTCCCCATATTCGCCCATCGACTTGAGATAGGCATCATACTCACCAATATCCCATAAACGAATCCTATCCCCTTGTCCGACAAAAATCACTTCTTTCGTGATATTCACTTTTCCCATGAAATTGTTTGGCAAATTCATACGACAACTTTCCGGAACATTTATGATTTTGAAACTCCGATAGATCATATCCAGCAATCGGCTTTGCTGACGGTTGTTTCTATTCAATTTCGACTTTAGGGTAGACAAACGCTTCTCCCAGGTTACAACCGGATAAACGTTTAAGCACTTTTCATACGGATCCAGCTCGACAGCCAATTGGCCACCGGGAATCCTGCCCCCCATTTCGTTTTTGTAATCGGCAGGCAATACGACGCGTCCTTTTTCGTCTATAGTTGCATTTTTTTCCGCTGAAAAGTCCATTTGTCAATTGCCTTTTATTCAACCGTAAAATTAACATTTTCTTTCAAATTAATCCACTTTCAGTCACAACAAGTCACTTTTAGGCACAAACAAAAATTTTACTCTTTGTTTATTAACTGTTGATATTGTTTTAATTCTTGTTAATATCCCATAAAAACACACTGAATTAATGCAACTTATGCACAAAAACACTTTTATCAACAACCGTTAATAAGTCAACGATCTAAAACCGCAAAAAATTATAAATCGGTCACCAAATGCATTTCGGAAATATTTTTCTATTTTTCGCCTTGAATCAAAAAGTGAAAAATGTCTGACCAGTCAAAAGAATATAAGCCACTTGACATGCGGGATGTTTTTAAAGAAAAGGCTCCCGGATTGGCCCGGTTTGTTCCCGGTTTTATTTACAGATACATCAACAGAATCATGCACATAGAAGAAGTAAATGAGATCCTATCTTCCTATGGAGATCAAAAAGGAATTGATTTTGCCAACAGCATGGTTGACTACTTCAATGTATCGCAAGAGATTAAAGGACTTGAAAACATTCCAAAAGAAGGACGCTTTATATTTGCAGCAAATCACCCGCTTGGCGGATTTGACGGTATTCTTTTAATGTCGAACGTAAACAAGATATTAGGGGAAGTCAGATTTTTAGTGAATGACATTTTAACAAACATACCTCAACTGGAAGGTGTATTTGTTCCTATTGACAAACACGGGGGTCAAGGTCGCAATTTTGCAAAAGTTGTTCATGAGAATTACGAATCCGACGTTCAAATTCTAATTTTTCCTTCAGGATATGCATCAAGAAAAATAAAGGGAAAAGTCACTGACCTGGATTGGAAAAAACATTTCATACAAAAATCAATTCAACACAAACGCGATGTAATTCCGGTTCATGTAAGCGGGCAAAACTCCAATTTTTTCTATAAGCTTGCCAATTTCAGGAAATTTATAGGCTTAAAATGGAACCTGGAAATGTTTTTCCTCGCTGACGAGAGTTTCAGTCACCGAGGGCAAAAATTCACCCTGACATTTGGGAAACCGATTTCTCACGAAACGTTTGACAAATCGAAAACCCATAAAGAATGGGCAGAGGAAGTTCGAAAAATTTTATACTCACTTCCTGAAATTAATTGATAATGAATTTATCTTGACAGGAAACTGATTCTAAATAAATTTTTTTAGTTTTGTAGCTCATAAAACCAAGCAGACAAAGTATGAAGGATATTGTTGCACCTGCTCCCAAAAAAGCAGTTCTGGCAGAATTAACACCAGATAAGCTTTTAAGGAAAACCAACAAAGGTGCAAATGAGATTTATGTGATTACTCATCACGATTCCCCGAACGTGATGCATGAAATTGGTCGACTGCGTGAAATGACATTCCGCGATGCAGGCGGTGGCACTGGAAAAGAAATAGATATTGACCAGTACGACATTAGCGAAAATCCATATAAACAATTAATTGTTTGGGATCCTGATTCTGAAGAAATCTTAGGCGGCTATCGCTATATCATATGTTCCGAACTTCCTACTGACGAAAATGGAGAAGTAGTTCTGGCCACCTCCAGGTTATTTCATTTTTCCGAAGAATTTAAACAAGAATATCTCCCTCACACCCTGGAACTTGGTCGTTCATTTGTACAACCGGCTTACCAGTCGAGCAAAGCAGGAGCAAAAGCACTTTTTGCCCTTGATAATCTCTGGGATGGCCTGGGTGCTTTAATTGTTGACCACCCGGAAATGAAATATTTCTTTGGAAAGGTGACCATGTATGCACATTTCCATACCGAAGCAAGAAACTTAATCCAGTACTTTTTCTTAAAATATTTCCGCGACAGATCTAATCTGGTTTATCCCAAAAAACCAATGGAAATGAACATGGATATGGAAGCGCTCGAGGAAGTATTTAACGGAGGTTCTTATAAAGAAGACTACCGGATTTTGACGCAACAGGTTAGAGAGCATGGGGAAAACATTCCTCCGCTTATTAATGCCTACATGAACCTCAGCCCTTCGATGAAAACTTTTGGTACTGTTTTGAACGATCGTTTTGGCGATGTTGAAGAAACGGGAATCATACTAACCATCAAAGACATATACGAAGCCAAAAAAGATCGTCATATTGAAACTTACGTTAAAGATAAAAACGACGAGTTTCCTCCCGTTGAATAAACTAAAAACTGGATCAGTTCAATATTAGGGTGGATTAATTTTTGGAAAGTATGATTTTGAATGTTCGATACTGGATTTTGGTACTGATAGCCCGGGATTGATTATTGGTTATTGGTTATTGGTCATTGGTCATTGATTATTGGATGCTGGTTACCGAATATTTGAAGTCCGCAACCCGCAATGCTCTCTCCCTTTCTCATCTTCTTATTTTCTCCTGCTATCCTTTCCTTGCCCGACGGAGATCCCGGATCTCCATTTTATTTCGTCCGGGATGACGAGCGTTTTGATGCGTTATCCCGTATTCCGCAACCCGTAAGACAAATTCCAAAACTGGATCCAAACCCGAAACACGCAACACGTAACCTGTAACCCGAAACCCGAAACTAACATTTTCATCTTCCCCCCAAGGTTTCCCTGTGGTTAAAAACCCGCATTGTCCGTTTCGTTGAAATGCCGTATAAGTTATATTCCCACTCTACCTGGTAGTTTAATTAATTCAATAAAACCAACCCGGATTATGAAGTGATCCTAAAAACTATATAAAAAAAGAAAGCAGGTCCTATGATGCCTGCTTTTTTATTTTCGCCTTGAATTATCCTTTTTAACGTGAGTTTTGGATTCAACAATTTGTTTTTCAATGGCTTATGGTATTCATTTGTATTAATCCCTGTTCGTGCCTTTGCGGATCCTTATGGTCCTTTGCGGTTTATTTATTTGGCATTGATAGGTTCATATTTATTTATTTCATTGGTTTTCATCGGATTATTTAACCGCAGAGTGCGCAAAGTTTTTATCGGAAAGTCCGCTAAGAGGTGGCTTGGGGCAATGATTATTTTGCAAAATGTTAAGATCAACCCAAAACTCACGTTTTTTAAGGATCAGTTTAAATTCCCGGTGGAGAGAATAGCTCAGTTCGAAATGTCTTAGCTATCTTCTAATTCTTATCTTCAAGCCAGATGGGCTCATACTTTCCCATTCGATGAAAAGCCTGCCTGCGGAAGGCAGGTATGCAAAAATCTTGTCAAAATGATCCTGCTTCCCGCCTCACGGTTTTTTCTTTCCGGCACACAGCCCCGGATACGCACCAAAAACCGATCTCTCCTGCTCCGGCCCGGCATTTTGTCAGGACTCCCTGCCCCTTCCCCCAATCGCTTGACTAATTCCTAAAAAGACCAATTCTTCCATGTGCTTCATGGGGTTAAAATTTAAATCAAGCAATCCGGTATCTACTATCCAGGATCATGAGATAAAAAACAGAAGTCTAATATAAACTTAATCCACCAGGTATTTCAACTGATCCCTTTTTAATAAGCTCTACCGCCTTTTCCTTCAATGTAATTTATAAATGAAGTATTAACCACCTTATTTCCTCCGGGCGTAGGATAGTTCCCGGTAAAATACCAGTCTCCCAAATCATTAGGGCAAGCTATATGCAAGTTCTCAATGCTTTGATAAATAATTTCAACTTCAGCTTTGCAATCTTCAGGTTTTAGCAATTCAGCAATCTTTTGAGAAATCTCTTCCGCAGTAAATTGCCTGTAAATCTCCTTCACATAATTCACTATCTCTTCTTTTGGAAGGTTTTCCTGAGCCTTGCATTTTTTATAAACTTCGTCAATTACGTTTTCCTTACCATGATCTTTCAGCAACTCAATAGCCGCACTAAAAGCGATAAACCTCTCCAGAACTGCCATATCAATACCATAACAATCCGGATAACGAATTTGCGGTGCTGAAGAAACTACAATAATTTTTTTAGGGTTTAGCCTATCCAGGATTTTAAGAATACTTTTCTTCAATGTAGTTCCACGTACAATTGAGTCATCAATAATAACCAAAGTATCCTCTTCTTCTTCAAGCACACCATAAGTTATATCATAAACGTGAGCCACAAGGTCATCCCTGCTTGCATCATCAGCAATAAATGTCCTAAGCTTAACATCTTTAATCGCTATCTTTTCAATGCGTGGTTCTTTCGAAATGATTTCTACCAATTCTTCTTCACTTAACTTCCCGTTCCGTCCCTTTATCTGATCTTTTTTCCATTGAATAACGTGCTGATCAACTCCTTTCATCATACCATAAAAAGCAGTTTCTGAAGTATTCGGGATGTATGAAAAAACTGTTTTATCAATGTCATAATTAACAGCTTTAAGAATTGTTGGTGCCAACAAACGACCAAGCTCTTTACGCTCATGATAAATATCTTTGTCGCTACCACGTGAAAAATAAATCCGCTCAAAAGAACAAGATTTACGTTTATGAGGAACACGCACCATTTGCGTTGAAACATTACCATCCCTTTTCACAATAAGAGCCTCTCCGGGTTTTACTTCATGAATCTCATCGTATTTCACGTTCATTACCGTCTGAATAACCGGACGCTCAGAAGCAACCACAACAATTTCGTCGTCATAATAATAATGTGCAGGTCGAATTCCCCATGGATCACGGGTAACAAAAGCATCGCCATGCCCAATTAATCCGGCCATAGCGTATCCACCATCCCAGTCTTTGCTTGCTTTTTCAAGAATACTTTGAATATCCAGGTTCTCCTCAATCAGGGGCGAGATATCACGATTTGAATAGCCTTCATTTTTATACTGACGGAAACGGAACTGGTTTTCTTCATCCAGGAAATGGCCAACTTTTTCAAGCACAGTAACCGTGTCTGTATAATTTTTGGGGTGCTGTCCCAAATCGATTAAACGCTGGAATAATTCATCCGTATTGGTCATATTAAAGTTACCGGCCAATACCAATGTTCTCGATTTCCAATTGTTCTGACGCAATACCGGGTGTACATAATTAATACTGTTACGCCCAAAAGTACCATAACGCAGGTGTCCCAGGTACAATTCACCGGCATATGGTAAGTTTTCATAAGCCCAATCAAGATCACTAATATCTTGTCCGTTTTTCATCGCCTTGCGAACACTCTTTCCTACCTTATCAAAAACGTCTTTAATAGGATTAATCTCAACAGAACGATAGCGATGAATATATTCTTGTCCCGGTTCCAAATTCAATTTTACATTCACTACCCCTGCTCCATCCTGTCCACGGTTATGCTGCTTCTCCATTAAAAGGTAAAGCTTGTTTAAGCCATATTGCCAGGTGCCATATTTTTCCTGATAGTATTTTAAGGGTTTTCTTAATCGAATTAATGCAATTCCACACTCGTGTTTAATCAATTCACTCATTAGTCTTTCTTTCGGTATATAATTCTGGAAATTGTATAATGTCTTTCACGACAAAAGCGTTGGGGTAGTCACGCCGAATTGTATTTTTTAGCTTAATTGCTTCATTTTTTGTACGGAAATCTCCCACTCGCACTTTGAAATTTGGGCTTAAAAAACTGATGTAAGCATTCACATCCGGGTACTTTCGCAGAAAATCTGTTTTGGTCTCCATCGCAAGTTCCCTGGCCATCGTTCCCGATTCAAAGAAAATTTCCAACCGATATCCATCTGTTCCATTCTTGCGCTGATTCATCTCAATATGATTTTTCAAGAGTGAATCAACACGGGCATCCTGCTGAACATTTAGTTTTTTCAATATTTCCGGGGATTCAGAACTATTTAAAAGGTCGTATGATTGTTCCTGGGCAGAAAGCCCAAAGCTTAAAAGGATAATAATTCCAATAAAAAGAAATCTCATTCCATTGTCCTTTAAAAATGCAAATATAATGCTTCTTGACGGAATACATTCATCAATATTTACAACCATAACTGAAAGTTTTAAAAGTTTACAAACAATAAACATGTTAAGTCAATAAAATATTGCAAAAATCATCCCAAGTCAAGCCGGATTTCTTTTTATAAAAAGTTCCTCATACTGAATTCTGACACAACTTTTCCAATTCCAGTCAAAATCAATAAATTTGCAGCCTTATTATTTGAGAATGGGAGAGAAAAAGTTGTTTATAGAAACATTTGGTTGCCAAATGAACCTGGCGGATAGTGAAGTGGTGGCAGCCATTATGCAAGAACGTCAATATTCACTTTGTGAAACTGCAGAAGAAGCAGATGCAATACTTATTAATACATGTTCGGTAAGAGATAACGCTGAACAAAAAATATGGGGAAAGCTTAATCACCTGAAAGGGCAAAAAAGGAAAAATAAACAATTAATTGTCGGTATTCTTGGTTGTATGGCTGAACGAGTTGGAGAAAAATTCCTGGAACACGAAACTGTTGATTTAGTAGCAGGCCCGGATGCTTACCGTGATTTACCTTATTTGGTAGACAAAGCTACAGAAACACATGATGCCATTAATGTTGAGTTGTCTACTAATGAGACTTATGATAAAATTACACCTGTAAGAATTGGGGATAAAGCTATCTCTGGCTTTGTAAGTATCACACGCGGATGTAATAATTTCTGTACATTCTGTATTGTGCCATACACCAGAGGACGTGAACGCAGTCGTAACCCAAAGGATATTTTAAATGAAGTTATAGATTTAAAACAAAAAGGCTACAAAGAAGTAACGCTGTTAGGTCAAAATGTAAATTCATACAAATGGCTGCCTGAAGGTGAAAGAAAACCTGTCCGGTTTTGGGACTTACTGGAAATGGTTGCAAAAGAAACACCTGAAATCAGGATACGCTTCACGACCTCTCACCCCAAAGATATGTCTGATAAAGTCTTGAAAGCAATAGCTACATATCCGAATATCTGCAAGCACATTCACTTGCCCCTGCAGTCGGGCAGTTCGAAAATTTTGCAAAAAATGAACCGCAAATATGACAGGGAATGGTATATGAAACGAATAACAGCAATTCGGGAAATTATTCCTGATTGCGGACTTTCAACTGATGTTTTTTGTGGATTCTGTACTGAAACCGAAGAAGACCACAAAGAAACCCTTTCGTTGATGGAGTGGGCACATTTTGACATGTCTTTCATGTTTAAATATTCTGAAAGGCCTGGTACATATGCACACTCTCACCTAAAAGACGATGTGCCCGAAGACATCAAGACCAGACGATTAAATGAGATCATTGAACTTCAAAACAAACTTTCATCAGAAAGTAATAAAAATGATATTGGAAAAATTGTCGAAGTCCTGGTTGAAGGACCTTCTAAAAAGAATCCTGATGAATTCTTTGGCAGAAGTTCTCAGAACAAAGTTGTGGTGTTTCCAAACAAAGGCGTTAATAAAGGCGAATTCGTTACAGTTAAAATTGAAAACTGCACTCAAACAACCCTTATCGGCAACCTTACAACCCCACCTAACCTCCCCAAAGGAGAGGAAATTGAAGCATAAAAAAAGCTTAATAAGTAATGTTAAGAACATTACATTTGAACGAAAAGATCAACATATACAAACCGAAGGATTTAGAATATGAGCAAACTAATCGAAGATTTCCAGGAATATCGTTCAAAAATGAACGAGAAGATTTTATCTTCTGACAATAAAGTAATGAAACGTATTTACAGCATTGACACACTTGCTTACCAGGAAGGTGCTCTTTCTGTAAAAACAAAAGAAATGCTTGGTCTTGTATCTTCAATGGTTTTACGTTGTGATGATTGTATTAAGTACCATTTGGAGAAGTGCTATGAACAAAGGGTTACAAATGAAGAAATTTTTGAAGTTTTCTCAATAGCAAACCTTGTTGGGGGAACAATTGTTATACCACATACCAGAAGAGCTGTAGAATACTGGGACGCATTAAATAGTAATTAAAACTAACGATATGATAGCAATCAGCATTACAAGCAAGCGAAAAAATTCTTTGCTTGACTTAAGATTCGGACGCTCACCCCACTTTTGTTTATTTAACGGAGAAGATTTTCGATTTATAGATAATCCATATCATGAAGAAGAGAACGATGTTGCTCCAAGAGTAGTTAAAATGCTCAAAGAAAAGGAAGTAAGCAAAATAATAACAGGAGAAGTTGGTCCTAAGGCAAAAGATGCTCTTGAAAAATCAAAAATTCAAGTCATCATGCTTGAGGAAGATCATATCAATCTTCAGGAAATCATAAAAAAACTTTCTTAAGATAAGATCACTATTGCTAAAATACTTATAATTAGAACATTAAAAAGATAAGGAAAATAATCAATCGGCAATTAGCTCATTTTGAGAATACAAAGCCTGGTTTAGAAATGGGATTAAGGCAAGAATAACGGCCTGATGATATAATGTTTCGCGGGTAATTAAATCGTTGGTTAGTAATCCAACTGCTCCATTTTGCTGTTTAGAGTTTTGCTTTTTAAATAACGTGAGTTCGGGCCTGAGCGTATTTGTTACCATCAGTAATTACAATCCAGGCAAAGGCCATTAACTGGTTATCAACAACCTGGACCCCTCCTTCGATTCCCACAAAATATTCAGCATCAGAATCCATTTTTGAAGCACCTTTTGCTCTGTTAGTCGCTCCTTTCAAGGTTTCTTCTTCTGACATTGGTTGATCTGAAACACCAGGTTCCACATGGGTTCCAATAACTTCAACCTGTTTTTTAAAGCACTCCCCGAGTGCAACCTGAACTGATCTTTTTTTAACCGGATTATGCGATGCAACAACAACCTTCATGTAAAAAGTGTTATTTATGATTTTAAAACATTAAATCTAGTTTTACTATTTTTAACGATCAAATTTTTGTTGAAAATGATCATACGAAAAGCGATACCTCAAGATACTCCAGCTATCGTTGAATTTCAGATAAAAATGGCCCTTGAGACTGAAAACATTGAACTGGACAAACCAACAGTTGAAAAAGGCGTTCATGCTGTGTTTTCAGATTTATCAAAAGGAAATTACTACGTTGCAGAAAAAAGGGGACAGGTAGTTGGCTCTTTGCTAACAACATTTGAATGGAGCGATTGGAGAAATGGGACTGTTCTTTGGATACAATCCGTTTTTGTTTTGGCTGAATTTCGCAAACAAGGAGTATACAAAAAACTGTACAAACATGTAAAAGGTCTTGTTGAAAATGATCCGAACTTAAAAGGGATCAGGCTTTATGCTGAAAAAGCTAATGCCGTAGCCCATAAAGTTTACGAGAAAATGGGTATGAACGCAGATCACTATCAACTTTACGAATGGCTAAATGATTAAGTCATATACTTGATGCAGCAGACAGTTTAAAAGAAACATAAGTTAACTGCACTCATTTATTTTCTGTATTATAAAATTGTTGTTGTGAGCATGTACTTAAATAAATTAATTCACGAAGGAGAACACCAGGAACAGGATTTCAAATTCTGCGTGAATGATTCAAAAAAGATTGCCAAATCATTGGTAGCTTTTGCGAATACCGATGGAGGGAGACTTCTTCTTGGTGTTAAAGATAACGGGACAATTGCCGGGGTACGTTCCGAAGAAGAATATTACATGATTGAATCTGCTGCAAAAATTTTCAGCAAACCAGAAATCAATTTTGAAACAAAACAACATTTTGTTGATGGCAAAACAGTTCTTGAAGTAGTTATCGACGAAAGTAAAAGCAAACCACATTTCGCCAAAGATGAAACTGGTAAATGGATAGCCTATTTTCGCCAGCATGATGAAAACCGCTTAGCAAATAAAGTATTGATTGAAGTTTGGAAAAAAGAGAATAGTAAAAAAGGGATTTTCATCAAATATTCAGAAACAGAAAAGCTTTTGCTCGACTACCTTGAAAGCAACAAATCGATCAGCCTCTCTGCCTTTTCACGAAGGGCAAGAATTACTTTCAAAGAGGCTGAACGAATTATCTCTGATTTTATAGTGCTTGGCATTCTCAAGATTAATCAGGCAGAAAAAAACATTCGTTATTCTCTTGATGAAAACTTTGAACGCGAAAGCTGGGAAAATAAAAATCTGAAGTTTTAAACCCGAATTATCTATTAGAATTCCTGTTTAAATCAGGCTAACTAAAATTAAACCTCCTATAATTAACCAGAATAACCACTGGAAAATATTCGCCAATGGTTTTTCTATTCCTGAACGTAAAGCAAGAATAATTTGCCATACTCCCATTAGAATAAAATTAGCACAGATAAATGCTAAAACAAGGAAAGGATCAAACAAACATTTTGAACCTGCAATTCCTATCCGAATCAGGAAAAAGGTACTTAACAGAAGATAAACCGAAGAATAATGAAACAGACTTTTGAAAATAGTTTTAACAATTGGGTCAAGCTCAGATTTTAGAAGTGGACGTAAATACAATTTTCTTCCCATTGTAAAGTGTCCAATTGTAGCTATTAAAGAAATGATACCGGCAACAAGAACAAGTAGATTCATGATTAAAGTTTTTTTATTTCTGATTACTACAAAGTTAACACAGGAAATACTTTAAAAATATGTCAAAACTGACAAGCTTAAAGCCAATATTGACAATTCATGCGAATCAAGAGTTGAAAATCTTACCTTTAAATCCGGATTTTCCTGAATATTTAGAATAAACCCTTGATTCACATATTTTTATACAAATACTCTGTACTCTCCCCTAACTCCTCTCTATTGATAGAGAGGGGAAAATTGAATCCAACATTGTTGGACTCAATTGGGGTGGGTTAATTGATAACACTTTGCACAATCAGCCTATCAACCGAATCGGAAGAGGTCAAATCAAGGATTTCCCTGAATATTCAGCTTCAACCCTTGATTCACATTATTCATAGTTTTTTAATTTATAAGATAATTGATTACTAAAGCACAAAAAATTAACCATATTTTTATAAATCACAAAAGTAAACATTGGAAGATTCTACTTATTTTTACCAGTTCAAAATAAGAATCATTTAAACACCAACGAACCATGAAAAGATTATTGACAATCGTATTCAGTTTCTTTCTTCTATTTAATCTTGCAGCTCAGGAAAACTACAAAACCCTGAGTAAAGAAGATTCTGTAAAAATTTATTTAGGCGGGGAAGTTTATGAGGTTAAAAACTACCTGGAAAAAAGTAAGGTCCAAAAACCTAAAAACGTTATTTTAATGATAGGCGATGGAATGGGAGTTTCTCAAATTCATGCTGGATTAACTGCAAATAAAGGGAATTTATTCCTTAACAACTTTAAAAAGGCTGGGTTTTCTACAACAAGTTCATCAAATAACTACATTACGGACTCTGCTGCTGGCGGGACTGCCTTATCTACAGGTGTAAAAACATACAATGGTGCTATCGGGGTCAATCCTGATACTATTTCTGTAAAAACAATTTTAGAAATGGCAGAAGAAAAGGGCATGGCTACAGGTCTCGCATCTACGTCTTCAATAACACATGCAACCCCTGCCTCTTTTATTGCTCATCAACCAAGCAGGAATATGTATGAAGAAATTGCCGGAGATTTCCTGAAAACAGACATTGACGTATTTATTGGTGGTGGATACAAACATTTTACAGAACGAAAAGACGGTAGAAACCTGGCTGATGAGTTAAGACAGAAAGGCTACACAGTTCTGCAAGATTTAGAAGCAATTTCTAAAGTAAAGAAAGGAAAACTTGCCGGTTTAACTGCGCCAGAACACAATGGACGTGTAAACGAACGTGGGAACCTGTTACCTGTAGCTACAGAAACAGCTATAAACATTCTTAAAAAAGATAAAGATGGTTTCTTTTTAATGGTGGAAGGCTCGCAAATTGATTGGGCAGGACATCAAAATAACACCATTTATATCATAGAAGAAATGCTGGATTTTGATAAAAGTATTGGAAAAGCTCTTAAGTTTGCTGCTAAGAACAAGGAAACCTTACTTGTGGTTACGGCTGACCATGAAACCGGAGGAATGGGTATTAATGGTGGTGATATAGAAAAAGGAATTGTAAAAGCAGGTTACACGACTGGTGGCCATACAGGCTTGATGGTGCCTGTTTTTGCTTTTGGGCCTGGAGCTGAAAATTTCACAGGAATAATGGATAATACCGATATTGCCAAAAAGATTATGAAACTGCTAGGACTTTAATTTCATTACAAATAGCTGTTACGAAACAACAGCACAAAAGCGAAAAAACTATTGAGAGTTAGATTGTTTCTTTCAATAGTTTTTTATTTTTAAGCCCTCTATCGTAAACTGGTGCTTATGAATTCGCTGGATGTGCTTGACCATGTTCGTTTAAACTTTTCCTCTTCTGGCTTATTTTTTCTAAATATTGCTCTGGCATTTATCATGTTTGGAGTTGCACTTGATATTCGATTGGATGATTTTAAAGCTGTGGTTCAAAAACCCCAATCGGCAGTTACCGGAATAATCTCTCAGTTTTTGTTATTACCTTTCTTAACCTTTTTACTGGTTATTGTTCTTAAGCCTATACCAACCGTAGCTTTAGGAATGATTTTAGTAGCTTCCTGCCCTGGCGGAAATATTTCGAACTTTATGAGCTCAATGGCAAGGGCCAACGCTGCACTATCAGTAAGTTTAACTGCGTTTGCAACCTTAAGCGCCATCTTTTTAACCCCTATGAACTTTGCACTTTGGGGAGATTTCTATATTAAGTTTTATAATGCTTCTGCTGCTCAGGAATTACTTAGGCCCCTTGAAATAGATAAACTACAGATGTTTCAAACCGTATTTATTTTACTGGGTATCCCGGTTATCCTGGGATTAATATTTGCATCAAAATATCCCCGGCTTACAGAACAAATAAAAAAGCCCATAAAAACCGGCTCAATACTATTCTTCATAGTGATGGTTATTGCTCTGCTTTCTGCAAATTTTAGTCATTTTTTGAAATTTGTTCACCTGGTCTTTTTTATTGTACTCCTTCATAATGCACTTGCCCTGGGAACCGGTTTTGTTTTAAGCACAATATTAAAACGGCCACGTGCCGACCGCCGTGCAATTACGATTGAAACGGGAATTCAGAACTCGGGACTTGCACTCGCATTGATGTTTAACCCTAAGATATTTCCTCCTGAACTTGAACTTGGAGGAATGACAGTTATTGCCGCATGGTGGGGTATCTGGCATATCGTAAGTGGCCTCTTGATGGCTGCCCTTTGGTCTAAAAAAACCATTTTAGCCTGATATGGAAAAATGGTCTCTTGGATATGCAATTTTAAAAGTCTATACTCAGTTTGCTTTTTGGCTGAGTCACAGAAAAATTACGGTTCTGGGTAAGGAAAATATCCCTTATGGGAAACCTATCATTTTTGCACCCAATCATCAGAATGCATTAATGGATCCGATGACTGTTTTGTGTACCAACAAAACGCAGCAAGTTTGGCTTGCCAGGGCAGATATCTTCCATTCAAAAACTGTTAATGCAATTCTTCACTTCTTAAAAATATTACCGGTATACCGAATCCGTGATGGGAAAGAAAATTTGGGGAAAAATGATGAAGTTTTTAGTAAAGTCATTAAAATTTTAACGAAGAAGAAAGAAATTGCACTTTTCCCGGAAGCAGCCCATTCCGGAAGAAGGCAAATGGTTTCACATAAAAAAGCTGTGCCAAGAATCGCATTTCTAGCTGAGGAAAAAAATAACTTCAATTTAGATTTAAAGATTGTGCCTGTTGGGATTTACTATAGCCACTATTGGCATTTTAACCGAAGTGTTTTAATCAATTACGGAAAACCAATTAGTCTTTCTGATTATAAAAAGATTTATTCTGAAAGCGAACACCAGGCTACAATGAATCTCAAAAATGAAATTTTTTCTTCAATTGAAAAATTAAGTTTAGAGATCAAAAGCAAAGAGCATTACGAAAACTTTGAACTGCTTCGGGAACTTTTAGGTGATTCATTTGAAACAAAAAAGAAGTGGCACAAAAAAAAATTTGCTAACCGGTTTTATTCTGATAAAAAGCTTATTGAGCTTCTGAAAGAATCTGAAAAAGAAGAACCTAAAGCTTTCAAATTATTACATGATCAACTAGATAGATACAGAAATTTGCTAGCGGCAAATGGTATCGAAAACCTGGATGTTCAATTAGGCAATAAATCATTTTTTATACTATTTATCGAAGTTTTTTTAGGTATTATTATGCTTCCCATTTTGTTTTTAAGCTTCCTGATTTTCCTTATTCCCTTTCGCATTCCGCACTGGTATATCCAAAAAAAGGTGACTGATGAAACATTTATTAGTACTTTCCAGTTTGTTACTGGTTTAATTACCCACTTCATTTACTTTGCAATTATTTTTATTGTTATTGGTGTTACTACTAAAAGCATATTAAAAGGCCTACTTTTTATTGTTGTAAGCCTGTTAGCCGGCAAGTTTGCTTTTACAATTCTGGAGCTTTGGAAGAAAATTTTCAGGAGCATAAAATACCGAATTAAAAAAAATAAGAACAACAACATATTCAATCAAATAGAAGAACTCAGGCATAACTGTAAACTAAACGCAAAACAGTTTTTAATGGATTGATTTTTACTAGTTTTGCCGTGCAAATTGATGGGAATGGACTTACTAACTGTGTTTATTGTAGCAATCGGATTATCATTCGATTCCTTTGCTGTTTCAATTATAAGCGGATTGGGCATTCCTAAAATTCGCTTTTTTCAGGCTGCCCGTTTTGCAATCATTCTGGCTATTTTTCAAGCAGTAATGCCCATCATTGGCTGGCTACTGCAAAGTAGTGTTCAAAATTTTATTGAACCTATTGAGCACTGGGTAGCTTTTGCAATTTTATCACTGGTTGGTGGTAAAATGATTATGGGAAGCCTAATCCAAAAAGAAGAAGAAATTAAAAACCCATTGAGATTTAGAGTAACAGTTGTGCTTGCAATTGCTACCAGTATTGATGCTCTTGCCGTTGGGTTCACTTTAGGAATTATTATAGAAAGATTTATCGCAGCGATTTTATTAATTGGTGCTGTTACTTTTATTGCATCTATGACGGGGATTTTAATTGGAAAGAAAACCGGTCCTAAAGTGAACAAGTATGCTGAAATTATTGGCGGGACTATTTTATTCATTATTGGTGCAAAAATTTTGATTGAACATTTGCTGCTATATTGATTATGTTTATTAAATTTACGCCTGCCAAATGAATTTTGAGATAGGATCATATAGTATTACTACGTTGCCGCTCATTCTTGCGGCAACAGGTATTTTGGGGATACTGATAAGCCTGTATCTACTCCAATACCGCAAATCTCCAGGAGTATTATTCTTGTCACTTATGCAGTTTTTCACTGCCGTTTGGGCAATTTGTTGTGCATTTGAATACGCTGCAACAACTTTAAGTTTGAAACTTCTTTGGTCAAAATTGTCTTACTTAGGCATTGCTTTTACACCAGTAAGTTTTTTATTTTTCGCACTTAGTTTTGCATCCAAAGAAAACCTGATCACCAAACAAATAAAAACCATTTTAATCATCATTCCTGCATTTTTTATTTTAATGGTTTTTACAAACGACTTTCACCATTTACATTGGCAATCGGCTGTAATTAATCCGGAAAATAATACAACTCTTTATGAGCATGGTGTTTCATTCTGGATATTTTTCATTTTTACCTACACACTACTTTTAATCAGCGTCGTAAACATTATGCAGCTACTTTTACGATTTCCCGAATATTTCCAATCGCAAATTGTAATCCTTACTGCAGCTTGTTTTCTGCCTGTTTCGGGTAATGTAATGTACCTGTTCGATATAAACCCTGTTTCAGGGTTTGACTGGACACCTGTTTGCTTCCTGCTATCAGGAATTTTGCTTGCATATGTCAATTTAAAATATGGAATCTTCAACCTTATTCCGTTTGCCAGAAATAAATTAATTGATATAATGCCTGACGGGGTTATGGTAGTTGATCGTTTAGGAAGGATTGCTGACGTCAACCCTGCGCTTCTCAGAATTATAGGCCAAAGCAACAATGAAATTCTTGGTAAAAAAATTACCGATGCTTTTCCTAAAATGAAAAATCTGATTGATCAAGTTAAGAATAATGATCAGATGGACGAGATGGAAATCTCTACAGAATTTAATGATAAAAAATATTCTTTTGACATTCGAATTACACCCTTATATGACAAACGCTTACTTTACACTGGCAGATTGATTGTTATTCGTGATATTACAGAGCGAACGAAGAACGAGAAAGAAACCAAAACAACCAATAAACTTTTAAAGGAAGAGATTACAGAAAAAGAAAAACTTATTGGAGATCTTGATGCCTTTGCTCATACTGTTGCCCACGACTTAAAGAACATGATCGGTGCAATAATTACTTGTACAGACATGATGTACATGGAGATTGACCATAAAAATGAAGATGGCATGCGTGAAGTCAACGATTTAATTCAACTTTCTGCAAATAAAACGCTTCATGTTACCAAAGAATTATTGACCCTGGCTAGTGTAAGGCAACAGGATGTTCAGGCAACAGAAGTAAATATGGGGTACATTGTGCAGGAAAGTATCTCGCGCTTAAAAGACATGATTGATGACAGCGGTGCTAAAATAGATATTCCCGGAAGTTGGCCCACTGCACTTGGTTATCATCCGTGGATTGAAGAAGTTTGGGTAAATTACTTAAGCAATGCTATAAAATATGGTGGTACACCTCCTGTAATTGAAATGGGTGCTGACCAACTTCCTTTGCAAAAAATGGTACGTTTCTGGATAAAAGACAATGGGAAAGGACTTAGTAAAGAAGAACAGGAACAATTATTTGTGAAGTTTTCAAGGCTCGATCCTACCAGGGCCGAGGGTCATGGACTTGGCCTTTCAATTGTAAAACGAATTGTTGAAAAACTAGATGGGAATGTTGGTGTTTTAAGTAATGCCGTAAACGGAGATGGTTCAGTTTTTTATTTTACTTTACCAACAAAATCAAGCAATTGGGACGATTAAACCAACAAGTAAATTTGTTGTTTCAATAACCGTATTGAACTTGTTTAAAGTTAGAAACTGAAAGTGGCTGTAATCGTATGAAAGAGTGCTATTTTCTAATGTTATGAATGGTGACACTTTTTTTCAACTAACCCACCCTGATCCCGAGTGCCCGGGATCGTCCCTGCCTGCTGCAGGCAGGCCTCGCTTCGGGAAGCTATGCTTTATACACAAATATGAATTTAGGGGAAAGCAAGAAAATAATGAATATACAACACTCAATAACCAATGTAGAACTATGAA
>JANQII010000077.1 GCA_028282195.1 Prolixibacteraceae bacterium | reverse complement strand
TCGTTTACAGAACGATGCTATGCGCAGATTTTTCGCCTTGCATAAAGAAAAAATTGAAACAAAAATTAAAGGCACTTATTTATAAATTGAAGCACTAGTCCGAATATATAGTACTTTTGACAGTGCATTATTCGGACTGTTCGTTTTTTTATCTTAATATCTTTGAAATACCCCCTCGCCTTTAGCCATGGCCTCAATACAGTTTATAAGCTGTTTTGTATATTTTATTGTTTGATCCACGCCATGGTCAAGGGTATATTCTACAATGCCCTGCCAGTCATTAAGCGACTCCTGCTTCTTTCATACAGCATCATTTAGCAGGTTTCTTTTTGCCAATTATTTCCTGGGTTAACTGGTCAAATGTTTTCTCAGAAGGTGGATTATTCTCTGCACCCTTGATGCGTTTCATTAAAAGCTCAGTTAATTCCATCCAGGATTGATCCTCACCTGATCCCCCTTCAGGAAACAGTTTGCCAAGAACATAATCTTTCACCGTCTTACCTTGTAAGACCGCCATCGCCTTAATTTTTTTAGTGGATATTACTTCCCGATCAAGGCTTTCAACTCATTAATTTGTTTTTGTAATGATTCGAGTTGCTTTTCCTGATCTTCGATTTGCATTTGCTGTTCTTTGATGGCCTCAATCAAAACAGGTATAAGTCTATCGTAAGCCACGCCCAGGTATCCATTATGTTCTGATACAATTTCGGGAAACTTTAGCTGGACATCTTGTGCGATTACGCCAATTTCTGTTTTCTCATTTTTTTTAAAACGGTATTTAACACCCCTTAAACTTAATATTCCTTCCAAAGCATTGTCAATAGTTTGAATGTTTTCTTTTAGTCGGATATCAGAAAAAAGCGTCCAACTGGAGCCTCCGTCAGTCAAAAAAAGACCTGCATAATCCTGGTTATAAACAATAAAAGTATTATTACTTCCTTCTACGCCAATATCCCAATATTTGCCTGATGCTGCTGCGGAATTTCTTAATTGAATTTGCCCGGGAGTTGATCCTTCAACTGAAAGCCTTTTTGCACTCGGGGTACTCCCTATTCCTACATTCCCATCGTTGTCTATTGTAAATTTAGGAGAAAGTCCATCATGTATCCAGAAATTTCCATTCGTATTTTCTATTTGCCAAAGCGTTAGTGAAGCATCATCTTCCAGGATAAGCCTTGGTGTATTATTAAAAACACCCATTCTTACATTATTGGCAAATGTACGATCGGCTGTTACAGCCCTGCTCACCTGAAATCCGTTCGGGGTTGTTGTTCCAATTCCTACATTTCCATTATGGTCTATCGCTATTTTAGTGGAGATAGCATCATGTATCCAAAAATTTCCATTATTGTTTTGCATTTGCCAAATAATATCTGAAGCGTCATCTTCTAAGAGGATTTTAGGTATGCCGCCAGAAATACCCATTCTTACATTATCTCTTGTCTGGCGTGTTGTTGACACGGGTACTTGATTTCCTACCTGAAACCCACTTGGGGCTAATGTCCCAATTCCTACATTAGCATCCAGTAAAAGTATTTCATCTGTGGTTTCATTTTCAAATTGAATCCTTCCTGCAAAACTAGCCCCCAGTCCCAGCCATTGACCATCAGCAGCTGAACCCGAAAAAACATCACCTGAACCCATGGAGCCTACTCCTGTGATGTCACCATTCCCCGGGTTTGTCCAGCTCAAGGCACCGTTACCATCGGTAGTAAGTACCTGGCTGGCATTACCGTCATCGGCAGGGAGGGTAAGCGTATAGTCGGAGGTCATGGCCTGTGCCTGAATGGTAAGCTTGTTACTGCCGTCGTCGCTGTCTTCATAAATCGCCACGGTACCGGCAGAAGTGTTCCCATTCTTTATAGAAAGCCCGGCATTCATGTTCGCCAGGGCCGCGGCTGCCAGCGTGGTAAAAGCACCGCTGCCGGCGGTAGTAGAGCCAATGCTGGAACCATTGATGACGACACCGTCTATCGTACCTCCATTGATATCGGCCGTGGTTACCGTACCCAAATCTGTCCAGGTTGCACCTGCTGCCGTTGGCGAATAGCTGACCGTAGGTGAAACCAGGGTTTTACCGGTAAAGGTTTCGATACCGTCCAGGGTGGCAATGAACCCATTATAATCGGGAACTGTTAAGGTACGCGTTGTACCGGTAGTTATCCCCCCAACTTCCAGGTAAAACCTTTTGGTATTGTCGATATTGTCGTGAATTCTGAAGTTCTCATCTGAAAAATGGCCATTTGCCACTGCTGTTGATACAAAAGCGGTAGTTGCAATTTTATTTGAATTGTCACCTACCAATTGGGTAGTTGCAACCGTACCAGTGGGCAGTGTTGGGGTGCCGGTAAAGGTTGGGGAATCCAAATCCGCCTTTAAATCCAGTGCCGTTTGGGTAGCCGTGCTGATTGGTTTGTCCGCATCGGACGTGTTGTCCACATTGTCAAGCCCCATGCCCGAAAGTGTAACGACCCCCGTCAAGCCGGCAACGCTCGTAACCGGTGCACTTGGAAGGCCGGTCAACTGGCTGCCGTCAACGGCAGGGAGTTTCCCGGTACCGTCAAGCTGCACCACGTTGTTGGCCAAAGTGCCCACATCTTTTGTGGAAGCGGTCCCAAGGCTGGCAATGTCAGCTTTTAAATCCAGTGCCGTTTGGGTGGCCGTGCTGATTGGTTTGTCCGTATCGGACGTGTTGTCCACATTGTCAAGCCCAACCTGGGTTTTTGTTACGGAATGTGGGTTATTGGTTAATGATGCATGATTAGAATTTGAATCGATATGCCCTTTCAATGTTTTTCCCTGCTCTGCTGTAAGTGCCTTGGTTGTTCCCCCGGTTGTCAGGTCATTGACCAAATCTGTTTTTAACAAATCATTTGTCGCATCAACATCTAAGTTTGCAGGGATATTGATCAGGTCGTTATAACTGCCGGTTGTGGCGATTACTGCAAGGCCTGAACTGCCGGCTTTTGTGTCGATCAATGTTTTTAATGCTTTCCCCTGTTCCGCGGTCAGGGCTTTAGTTGTTCCTCCCGTTGTTAAATCGTTCACTAAATCCCCACTTGTTAAATCGTCTGTAGCGTCAACATCCAGGTTCACAGGCAAGTTGGTTAAATCATTATAACTGCCGCTTGTGGCGATCGTGGCCAGGGCACTTGTGTTCGCCTTCGCATCCAGTGCTGTTTGTAAGCTTGTAATATCGCTTATCCCCAATACTACAGCCCCAGTCTTACCGCTAACACTTGTGACCGAAGCACCAGATGAAGCCAGTTCGGTCCAATCGGTCATATCCCCGGCTGATCCGCCATTGTGGATATAGTTCCTGGAAATATCGGTCCTGATTGCGATGTCCCCTTGTGAAGCTGTTAGTGCTAACTGGGCAGCTTGATCAGTAACCGTATAAACATTATTAATCGTAATAGCAGGCAATTGGGAAACATCAATCTTTTTATTGGTATCCAAACCCGGATAACCATTTGCTCTATTTTTATTCGACTGTAGTTCCGCTTCTGCAAGCCTGGTTTTTTCAGCGTCTGTGTAGTTATTGTCCGAAAGCCCTTTCCCGGGAACAACATCTACTTTACCAACCAATCCATCATCAACATACTTTTTTGTCGCTGCTCCCTGGTCACTGACCGGGTCTAAAAGGTCTGTGATCTTTTTGTTCCCGGCACTGGTTGATATGGTCAGTATCTCTGTCAGTGTCTGGTCATCTGTATCATCTTTATAAGCAGCAAGGTCAATATTGGTTGCCGAACTATTCCCGGTAATTTTCAATACATCCCCCGTAAGGCTCAGATCCTGGATTTCATTGGTTGCATCAATATCCCCGTCATCTACTGAAAGCTGGTACCCATTGTTTGAAACATAAGCATCAACCTCAGCCTCGGTAAGGGGTGTCCCCCCTCCTCCCCCTCCTGTGGATGGCAGGGTAACTGTCGATCCCCTGCTAATGCTCAATTGGTTTCCGGAAAGTGAAATGTCCTGGATCTCATTGAGCGGATCAGCATCATCGTCCTCAACCTGATCATTCGATACATGTTGTGCCTGCATGGCAAACGGGACACTTAACAACTGGCTAGTGCCAAGGGGTTCGCCATCGACTGTTACAGAAATGAAAAACGGGCCATTTGACCAGCCAATCGCTTCAAATTCGTCAGGGTTTCCTTCACCAACTTCCAGGTTTATCAATCCCAACGCGTTGGTTTCAATATTCCATTCTTCACTATAAATTACGGTACCCGGAAGTTCTCCCCGGATTATTTCCAGTTTCAGGATTACCTGCTTGTTTACAAGTATGCCCCCGGATGCATCACGCAATACGGCTTGGTAATTAAAGCGTTTGGGACCCTGTGCAAAACTGCCCGGCGTTAACAAAAGGGCAATAAAAAGGTAAAGCAACTTTTTCATAGCTTATTTTTTAATGATTTTAACTATCCTTAAGGCTTGCTTGTCCCTGGTTACCTTCAAAAAGTAGCTTGCAGGAACCAGTTTTTCCAACGATATTTTGGTGGTCAACCCATTATTAATATCACCACGGGCAATCAATCCCCCATGCATGTCAAATACCTGGTAGGTACTGCCTTTGGGCAATTCTTTATCCGTTGATAAATAGATGTGATCTGTAGCAGGGTTAGGATAAGCCTCTATGTGATAGCTTATGCCTTTCATATCGTCTATAGCGGTAACCCACAAACGTGGCTGGAAGAAACCCTGGGTAAGCATAATATCAGCTCCATGTACCGTTTTTATAACGGGCTCCCCAATATTAAATGAAATTTGTTTTGTCCCTCCCTCAAAAAATTGACCGCACACATTTACAGATTGTTGCATTTGGGCATTCCCCCCAAAACAGCACCCCACTATAACAATGATTGTAAGAATTGAACTATAAATCTTATAACTCATGTTTTTATCTATTTGTATGATTAACTAAATGTTACTGGCTAAGTTTATCAAAAATCAATAATGAACATTGAGTAAAAGCATGGATATTTGTAAGGATTGATAAATCTTTACAAGGTTTTATAGGTATTAAGCCACAAGCAAGGCAGAATTAATTATTAATTAACTTTTTTTTCAAAAATATTTGCTTAGTTGTTGTATAATATCTTATATGTTTTATAATGAAAAGTAAGGTTTTGTTCATTATTATTATTATTTCTTTGATGACTGGCATGATATGCAAAAGTGAACAGTCAATAGACGAAAAAATAGTACAAGAGATAGCTAGTCTTGATACTTTAAAAATCGAACAATTCAGGATGAATGTTGAAAAAATAATTGTTCTGCTTGATGAAGTAAACGACCCTATCCGAAGAAAATCACTTACCCGGCAGCTTTTTTTAAAAACAAATTCAAGAGACGAAGAAAGTCACATTTTTTTACTGGCTTATCCAAAAATTTACCCGGATTCTGTCCGGCAGGTATATCTATCACAAGCTTTGAGCCTTGCAAAAGAATTGAAGTTGGAAAAAAAACGTATCTGGGTTGAAGATCTGAGGAGCAATTTCTTCATTGGAACCATGCAGTATGACTCAGCTATGATCTCTATGCTGAATATGCGGGATTACTATGAAACACAAGAGGATGAAGAAGAAAAAATGAACCTGTACCATTTACTGGGTGATATTTACTATCATGCCCACCTTTATGATAAAGCCCAAGACACCTATCTGAGGGTTCTCAATCATTACAAAAATACAAGTAACTGGAACTTCTGGCGTCCGTATGTAATGATGAATAACCTTGGACAAATAGGGCTTCATACACATAGATACCGGATGGCATTAGACTGGTTCAATAAATCACTGACCAAGGCGAACGATTACTTAAAAACACCTGATCATGTTAATATCAAGGCCTATATCCATATTAAGACTTCTGAAACTTACCTTTTAATGGGAGATATGACAAATGCCAGAAGATTTCTTGAAAACGTTGAGAAATTACCTTTTGACAAAATACGTGACGACTCCAGGATGGAGTTAACATACTTGAGAAGTAAGATCCTACTTGAAGAAGAAAAATACGAAGAAGCACTTAAAGAAGTGGTTAAAAACAACCTTGCAAATCCTGAATTGCCTTTTTTGCTTTCCCTGATTTACGGGAAACTGCACAACACTGAAAAATCACTTTATTACCTGGAACAATATCATTTGATCAATGATTCCATTAACAAACAAAATAACATTAACCGGTCCCTTATAATCCTTGCTGAAAACGAACACGAAAAAACCAGGCAAAAACTCATCTTTTCTAAAAAAAAGAATGTGCTATTGATTGTTTCTATTATCGTTGCTTTAGCGGTTTCAATGATCATTCTTTTGTTATATTGGAAACTGTACTTGTCTAAAATTGAATTAGTAAGAAAAACCCTTGAAAATGAGAAAAAAACAAAGCATACTTTTTCTAAACCGGAGAATTTAAAACCTTTCGGCAATGGGGCCTCTGAACTTTACGATTTAGCATCCAGGCTACAGACGCTTATTGAGAAAGATAAAATCTACCTGGATCCATACCTGACTATCCAAAAAGTTGCTGACAACCTGGCGACTAACCGCACCTACTTGTCAAAAGCTGTAAACCAGGTTTATAATACAAACTTTCCAAACTTTATCAATGAGTTGAGGGTCCGGGAAACAATCAGGTTAATTTCTGAAGGCTATGCCATTATTCATACACTGGAAACTTTGGCAACCAGGTCAGGTTTCAATAACCGCACTGTCTTTATCAGTGCTTTTAAGAAATATACAGGTGTTACACCATCCTTTTTTATCAAAAATCAGCCTCAAAACCAGGTGAGATAATAGGGGAAAAATGATTTAATCCCTGGCTCGATACTGGTTTTCCTATATTGAATCAAACATAACAAATGATGAGAGTCAGAATATTTCTATGGTTGAATTCACAAAGCACTAAAATATTGCTGTTAAACAGGCTTATTTAGAAGAACCTGATAATTCACTTGTGGATGAAGCGATGCAGGTATTACTATGAAGTTCATAGATTCCTTCCGTACGAATCCTTAAACACCACTTGATCTTTTGAAACAACACGAGTAAAAGAATAATCAGTAATTAAGCATTTCTGCATATTCCTGGTTTTGTATTGGAGAAATTAAAAACAGTAACTTCACATACTATTTTAATATCAATTCGGATTAAATCAATGGGAATTAGACAAGATAGATTCAGGTATCAAATAAATTGTAAAATATTCCCGGTATGGATACTAAGCCATGCGATGGGTTGTTATGCTTAATTTTTTAATAATTGTTTTTTTGATAACTTTCTTTATTTGTTAATAATTTGATTGTTTTGTATTTCAAGGCAATCGTCGTTAATTTATAACTTACCGAAATGAAATATAACGGAAACAAGCTGGCAACTTTTTTCGCGATTTCAATTAATGAAACGATAGATATTCTAAAAAAACTAAATCACTATGCATTGAAAATACATAGGTTTGATTAACGAATGAAATTCGTGAGTTTTTTGAACATCATGCTGGAAGTCCGAAGCTGGAAGTATTTGAGATCATTACACTTCCATCTTCAAGCTTCCTTCTTCCTGCATATATAATGTTTATAGGAACTAAAGTAGCTGCAATGAAATTGCAGAGCCCGCTCCGAACCAGGTTCGGAGGTTTTAACCATTAACTAGAAAATAAAAATGATTAGGTATTTAGCTAACTTATAAATTAAATGGAAGCACAAAGTAATGTTACTAATGAGTTAGAGGTTCAAAAAAGAATTGCATACACTGCTGGTTTACTGCAAGGCGATGTAACGATTAAAACATTAATTGGATCGCTTGCAGAAGGTGTCGTTTTCATAAATGAATCAGGTAGAATAATTCTTATAAATGGCAGATTATCTGAACTTACCGGTTATGACAATCATGAAGTAATGGGACAAAGTCTTAATATTTTTATTCCAAATAAATTACATGAAAAGCATAGTTCCCATGTGAAAAAATTTTTTACCGAACCCAAAATCCGGTCTATGGGGATTGGTATGGAACTTATAGCCAAAAGGAAAGATAATTCGACTTTCCCAATTGAAATAAGCCTTAGTTTTTTAGATACGGAATCCGGGAGGATTGGAATTGGTTTTTTAACAGATATTACTGCACGGAAAAAAGCTGAGGATGAGTTAAATAAAAGAAACATTGAATTGGACGCATATGCCCATACGGTCGCACATGATCTAAACTCTTCAGTGGCAAGTATTGTTGGGCTTAGCGAAATGCTTATTGATCCGGAAAATAACTTGTCAAAAGAGGAGTTTGACCACTATTTAAAAGAAATCGCGCAGGGTGGCAGGAAAATGAACAGTATCATCCGGGAACTTTTACTTTTTGCAAGTATGAAGAAAGAAGACATTGACATAAGCGAGGTCAATATGAAAGAAGTAATTGAATCTGCATGCCAGCGCTTAAAATATCAAATACAGGAAAAAGCTGTGCAAATTGAAATTAGTAAAGATATATTGAATTGCGCCGGCTATGCACTTTGGGTTGAAGAGATCTGGTTAAACTTTATAAGTAACGCCATAAATTATGGAGGTGATCATCCTAAAATTGAAATATCCTGTTCAAAAAATGAGAACGGATTTATCAAATATAATGTCAAAGATAGTGGTGAGGGAATATCAGATGAGTTGAAAGCAATAATCTTCAATGACAAGGATAGAAATAAAGATCGGTTAACAAAAGGGTTTGGGCTTGGTTTGTCCATTGTAAGAAGAATAGCCGAAAAACTTGATGGTTACGTTTCGGTAGAGTCGGGGCCCGGAAAAGGAAGTGTGTTTAGTTTTTATTTGAAAGAGTCTTTATAAATAACGTGAGTTTTGGGTTGATCTTAATAGTTTGCAAAATAATCATTGCCCCAAGTTACCCCTTAGCGCACTTTCCGATAAAAACTTTGCGCACTCTGCGGTTAAATAATCCGATGAAAACCAATGAAATAAATAAATATGAATTTATCAATGCCAAATAAATAAACCGCAAAGGAACATAAGGAT
>JANQII010000066.1 GCA_028282195.1 Prolixibacteraceae bacterium | reverse complement strand
TCCAGTCACAGTCACAGTTGCCGGTTTGCACGCTGCTTCTGTTATGAATGACCCAGTGACTAATTATCTAATGACCAGTGACCAGTTCACAGTCATCAGTCGCAGTCGCAGTAACGAGGCTTCAGTTCTGTACACAACTATCTATAATAAATGATCTAATGAATAACCAATAATGAATAATCAATGACCAGTATCGAGCATCCAGCATCCAGCAACCAGTATCCAGTAATGAGCATCCAGGATCCAGGATCAAGAATCAAGTTCCCCGTATCCAGGATCATAAATTCAACAAAGTTACCCACCCGAATATTGCAGTGATCCCTGAAAACTGCGACTGTGGCTTTCTACAATTTCAACATTTCAAATTCATGCTCAAAATTTGGTGTAAATATATCTTTGCCCAAATTCTTCTTAATTTGTCCCCGTGTCCAGAATTTACCTTCCTGAACTTCATTAGAATGTAAATTTATTGACTGATAATCGTGGGTAATAAACACATAAACCAATTCTTTTTCTACTTCTGATTCCCATATGTATTTAGTTACAAAACGTGCCGAAAAATTTTGCAAACCAATCTCTTCCCATGCTTCGCGTTTTAATGAAGCTTCCAGGTCTTCACCAAACTCAATATGCCCACCAACTGCTGTGTCCCATTTCCCTGGTTGAATAAGCTTATCCCCTGGCCGCTTTTGCAAAAAAATAGCTTTACTCTTATTCAACACATGAAGATGCACAACCGGATGCAGTATTTTTTCGCCATTGTGGCAAACAGATCGTGGAGCTTTTCCAATTACTTTACCTTCTTCATTTACAACTGGAAGCTGCTCTTCATCCTGAATACTTTTTTGCCGGCGGTGTTGCTTTAAAAATTCAACTAAAAACACGACTCCAAATAAAATATAGAAAAGGCCACCACTAATAAAAGCCCATGCAGTATCACTCATAAAAAAGGCTGCATAAAACACTAGGGCTGAATGAGCCAAAAAAACAAAAAACATCAACTTCAGGCTCTTACGAAATTGAATAAGATGCTCATCTGTTATTTCAGTCCCTTTCATATAACGCCTGGTCATTGCACCGATAATATCAACGCTTGAATAAGCTGACAATCCGAGTATAGCACACAAAATAAGCCCAATTAAGCCCGGTTTCAGTTTGAAGAAGATATCATTGTCCAATAAAATAGAAACACCTCCTAAAGCCATTAAAAGAAGCGTATCAAAAACCACGAAACGATCAAAGCGTTTCTCCTTAATATAAATCCAGATTAGTTCAACGGAACCAATAGCCAGGGCAGCAATCAGGCCTGTACGAGTCCCCCAGATTTCATCAACAGCTATAAAAACAAAAAGCGGGATAAATCCCGGCAGTAATTTTTTAAGTAATTTAATTCGTTGGTTTTCCATAAAAAAGAAGCCCGCTATAAGCGGGCTATATTTCATTATCGATCTTCCAGTCTAATATGCTTATAAACTTCAATATCAAAAATCAACGTTGAGAATCGGGGAATATTTCCATTATTGGTTGCTTTATAGCCCAATCTGGACGGAATTATAAGAGTAGCTTTATCCCCAACCTTTAAATAAGTCATCCCCTCATCCATTCCACTAATCACTTCATTATTACCAACGACAAACCTTAATGGCTCATAATGCCGACCCAAGGAGTCAATATTCGTATCAAAAACAAAACCATCCGCGAGCAACTTCCCGGTATAATATATCTGTACCTCATCTCCTGGTCCTATAAGGGTATCATTACCACCATCTTCAATATCCAGAACATACAATCCTGAAGGTAAGGCTGTTGCATCAGGATGATTTTCATCCAAATAAGCTTCCAACAGACGCATTTCTTCTTGTTCTAATTCTTTCAAATTATTATCGTTATTACAGGAAGATATGCTTACTATCAGCGCAACTACAAATCCAAAAAATATTAAAAACCTCTTCATCAAAAATCCAATTTTAGTATTTAGCGTGTAAAATTAATCTAATTTTCAGAATCTTCATAAATATCAACCAGTTCAAGCCGAAATAATATAGGTGTATACGGAGGAATTACATAATAGCTACCATAATAATCTAATCTGCCCTTTTCTCCATAAGCTACATTTGATGGCAATAAAAAATAAGCTTCAGCACCAATATTCAATTGTAAAACAGCATTATTAAACCCTTTAATTAAACCATTATCATCTTCAATTCTGAATTTTAAAGGATCTCCTCCCGATGAACTATCAAAAATTTTACCTTCCATAAAAAAACCGGTATAATGAACACTCACAGAATCTCCTATCTGGGCATACTCTCCATCACCCTCTTCATAATCAAATACAATTACCCCTATGTCAGTTGTATCTAAACTTTTACCATCAGCAACCAATAAACTTACATACTGCTCAATAAGTTCGGCCTCATTTTCAGGTGTGTATTCATCTAAAGAAATATCATTGTTATCATCAGTATTTAAACAAGACGTTAAACCTATTACTAAAGCTAATACTGCAATGCCTGAGAATTTCAATAATTTTGACATAATTGTTAGTTAATTAGTTTTCGTACGAATTAATTCCTCTTGATATTCCGGCAAAAGTGACCGGTATTTATCAAGTGCTTCTTTAAAAGATGCAAAAAGTTCCCCTCCGGCTGCGTTGCGATGTCCCCCTCCACTAAAATTTTTTCGAGCAAATTCATTTACTGCAAATTCACCTTTCGAACGAAACGAAGCTTTCACATGGTCACCCTTTTCAGTAAATAAAGTACTGAAGTGGATCCCTTTTATTGAAAGTGGCAGGTTTACAAAGCTTTCACTGTCCCCGGTAACAAAATTAAACCGATCCTGAACCTCTTTCGAAAGATACATTACAGCCGCATGATACTCCGGGTAAACCTCCATGCACTCGCTTAAACAATACCCCATAAGCCGCATACGATCTGCTGAGTAATTATCGTAAACCAGGGAATGGATTTTATCCTGATCAATTCCCAATTCCAATAACTCACTCACCGTTTGAAACGTTTGCGGATCGGAAACATTGTAATCAAATGAACCTGTATCGGTCATTATTCCACAAAACAAAGCTTCTGCTGCTGCTGTGTCAACAAACTCTTTTAGTCCTATTTCCTTTGCAAACTGATATACCAGCTCTGCAGTAGAAGAACACTCAGGATGTGAAACTACAAATTGAGCAAATGCCTCAGGATGTGGGTGATGATCAATAAGAACTGAAGTTCCCCGGAAATTCTCAACGAACTTTTTTAGGCCTCCTGCCCTGGAAATGTGGTTAAAATCGATACAGATCAGCATCTCTGCACTCTGAATTGCAGCTTCACTTCTTTTTTTATTGTCAGGATAAACAAGAACATCTTCATTGCCCACCATCCATTTAAGAAACTCTGCATACCCGCTTGGTGAAACTACGGTAGCTTTCTTCCCCCAGTTTTTCAATATTCTCGCAAGTCCCAGTGCCGATCCTACAGCATCTCCATCCGGATTTATATGGGGTACAATCACGAAATTTCCTTCCAATGAAAACAATTCAACCTTTACGTGGTTAAGTACATCTATATCAAATGGTTTCAAAATACTTGATTTTTATGAAACTACAAATATAAAAATAATGCTCCCCGCATTTATTTTTCAGTATTTATTTTTTTAAATTGAATTGATTTTGAATGTTAAACAAAAATCTACGCTTATGGCTGGAAATCGCACACTTACAATGATTAAACCAGTGGCCTTCCAACGTAATCTCACAGGCCCTATTTTAAGTAAAATCAATGAAGCTGGCTTCGTAATCAAGGCCATGAAATTCATTCAACTAACTAAAGATCAGGCTTCTGAATTTTACAAAGTACATGAAGGCAAACCTTTTTATGATAATTTAACAACTTTTATGAGTTCAGGGCCAATTATTGCCATCATTTTGGAGAAAGAAAATGCCGTTGAAGATTTCCGAAAACTGATTGGGGCAACAGATCCGGTTGAAGCTGAAGATGGCACTATCCGTAAACTTTTTGCAGAGTCGAAAAGCCATAATGCTGTTCATGGATCCGACAGTGATGAAAATGCGATTATTGAAAGTGATTTCTTCTTTTCAAAAACGGAACGATTTTAATTTCCGTCATTAGTAGTGAGTTTTTGAATTAACGTGTCACTCATCGGATGACTAAAATACTCAATATCAGCAGAGTCATCCGATGAGTTTTTCAACGAAACTTTATGAACGCACTAGTAGTAATTGGTCATTGGCAACATAAAAATATAAGTTCTACAATTAACTAATGACTAATGACCAATGATCTGATTTATTTAAAAACTATTTGTCGGACAAGTTCCTGCCCTGCTTTTTCATTGAGGCGACGGCGTATTTCTTCCTTCATCATAATTAGCTCATTTCGCAATGCTGGTGAGCTTGTTTTTACGAAAAGTGTACCATTTTGAATCCGTAGTGACTCGGTATAACGAGCAACAGTCTGCCCCAACAGTTCTTCCCACGAAGCAACAACATCAAGCTCATTAAGCTTTTTATCAAGCTTATTCTCACGAATATAGTCTTTTAAAACATCGCTTAATTTCTGTGTGTTACTTCTTCTCATTATTGGTTTCGCTTACTGTTCCTTCATTAATAACGAAAATCTTGTAATCTGCTTCTTCTGCTTCTATGATCTGATCCAAATGCTCGCGGTTTGTATCAGTAATAAAAATCTGTCCGAAATGGTCATTAGCTACCAGCTTAACAATTTGCTCTACCCGGTTTTTATCAAGCTTATCAAAGATATCGTCCAGCAACAAAATTGGTGTCATCCCTGCCATTTGTTTAATGAAATCAAACTGAGCTAACTTCAGGGCCACCAGGTATGTTTTTTTCTGTCCTTGCGAACCCAGTTTTTTAATCGGGTAATCGCCAATTTTGAACAGTATATCGTCTTTATGAATTCCGACAGATGTGTACTGGATCATTCGGTCTTTTGGTAAAGTTTCAGTTAGCAATTCTTTGAAATCACCATCGTACAATTGCGACTGATGCATCATTTCAATTGGTTCTTTTCCGGATGATATCAACTCGTAATAATGCTGAAAAACCGGTTGTAACTTTTGAATATATTCTACTCTTTTTTCATGAATTTGTTTCCCGTAAAGTACGAGCTGATCATTCCAAACTTCTAACGTTTCTTCATTAAAATACCGATTAGCTGCAAATTCTTTTAAAAGCTTGTTTCGTTGCTGTAAGGCGCGGTTATAACGCAACAACTGCTCCAGATAAACCTGATCATATTGGGAAATCAGGCCATCCAGAAACTTTCGCCGCTCATCACTTCCTCCCATTATTAAGTCGATATCCGATGGTGTAATAATGATCAAAGGCAGCAAGCCAATATGTTCTGCCAGCTTTTTATATTCTTTCTTATTTCGTTTGAAATGTTTTTTTTGACTTCTTTTTAAACCACAATAAATGCTTTCTTCGGAATCCAGCCGCTGATACTTTCCCTGAATTACCATAAATTCTTCATCGTGTGTAATATTCAGCCCGTCAATAGAATTCAGGAAGCTTTTGCAAAACGATAAATAATAAATGGCATCCATCAAATTGGTTTTTCCTGCACCATTGTTGCCAATAAAACAATTCAGGTTCGATGAAAAGTTTACATCGACTTCTTTTAAATTTTTATAATTAACCAGCGATAAGTGTTCGATATGCATGAAACAAGTATTCTTAAATCAAAACAAAACTAAAAATAAAAAACGGTAGTCGTGTCATTTTCTTTTCAACCGAAGTTAATAACACCAATGTGTTGATTAATATTAAATTTTATAAGTCTTTTGTGGCTCAAGTTTTATAAAAAACTCTATTTTTGCGTCACGAATTTGGAATAACCTTATTAATAAGATGGTAAAGAATAAAAATATCAAGAACGAAAACACTTTTTCAGATGTTGAAGGTGCTTTGACGAAAACGGAACAGTTTATTGAAGACAACCAGAAAATCCTAACTATAGTTATCGGTGCTGTCGTTTTAATTATTGCTGGTTATCTTTCATTTACAAAATTATACATTCAGCCTAAAGAAATTGATGCCCAGGAACAAATGTTTATGGCTGAACAATACTTCGAAAAAGATTCTTTCAATCTTGCCATTAACGGTGACGGAAACTACCTTGGTTTCCTTGACATTATTGATGATTACGGAATGACCAAAGCCGGAAACCTGTCCATGTATTATACGGGTATTTCATACTTGAAAATGGGACAGTACGAAGATGCCATTGAATATCTAAATGGTTTTAGTACTGATGATGTTCTTTTAGCTCCGGTTGCTCAGGGCGCAAAAGGCGATGCTTATGTAGAACTTGGTGAAACCGACAAAGCTCTTACTGCTTACGAAAAAGCATATAAGCTTTCCGATAATGAATTTACAACACCTATTTATATGATGAAAGCAGCTACATTGCTTGAATCAGAAGGCGAAGCAAAAAAAGCTCTGGATATTTATAAAACGATTAAAGAAAAATATCCAACAAGCTCAGAAGGCAGAACGATTGACAAGTATATTGCCCGCGCTGAGTTGAAATTGAATAAGTAATACCTACTTATTATACAGATTAAATCCCCTCCATAGCAGGGGATTTTTTATTCAATGAAACCCGTAATTCAGAAACAAAGTGAAATGAATTGCGTTAGTTGAATTAATCCCGATAAAAGATATCGGGATATAACAAAAAAGAATAGCATGGCAACCAAGAATTTATCAGAATACAATATCGAGTCTGTTCCTTCTGCTAAAGGAATGAAATTCGGGATAGTTGTGGCCGAATGGAATTATGAAATTACGGGTGCTTTAGCCCAAGGTGCTGTTGACACATTAAAAAAGCATGATACTGCTGATGAGGATATCATCGTTAAACATGTACCCGGCACATTTGAATTACCCTTGGGAGGGCAGTTTTTCGCTGAATACACCGATGTTGATGCAATCCTGTTAATTGGCTGTGTTATTCGCGGAGGAACACCTCATTTTGAATATATCTGCGAAGGGGTAACCCAAGGTTCTACCGACTTGAACCTGAAGTACAACAAACCGTTCATCTTTGGGGTTTTAACAACCAACGATGAACAACAAGCACTTGATCGTGCCGGCGGCAAGTTAGGCAACAAAGGCGATGAAGCTGCAGTAACAGCTATAAAAATGGTCGCGTTAAAAAAAGATATGCAAGCATAAAAGAGGCTGTCACAAAAGAATAAAATTCAAACCGCAAAGAACGCATAAGATTATGCAAAAAACACTAAGATCCTGATATATAAAGGATTGTATCTTTATGTCTTTTGCGGTTCCTTAAAATACTTAGCGGTTAAGTTAACTTTTGGGACAGCCTTTTTTTCACCTTTTCTCTGTATAATTTGATTCAGAATCATTTTCCGGGCCTAACAGCGCCTCCCCTTTTGTTTGCCGACCTTTTTGCCATTCGCTGTTCACGCATTTCTTCTCTTTTCTTTAATATCTCGTCGTATTTTTCCTGCTGTTCCGGATTTAAAACTTCTTTAACCTTTTCATCCCTTTCTTTCATAATTGCTCGCATAGATGCAACCAAGTCCATTCTGTCTTCTTCATCTGCATCCCTGATCTGGGATCTAAGATCAGCTGTTTTATCACCAAAACTTGTATCTATTTCAAGAATCTTTGCTTTCTGATCATCGCTTAAATTAAGCTGTTCTGCCATACGTTCAACACGTTGTTCAGGAGTCATTCTCTGGCGTTGTTGCCCTTGTCCGCGTTGTGCATAGCTAAACTGAGAAACAAACAAAACTGCAACCAGTGTGTAAAAAAGTTTTTTCATCATTATTTTTTTAGAATTAATGTTTCAATTTTCAAGCTTAGACCGAGCACTTTGGAAATGGTTTAAAGGTAGATTGAAAAAACCTTATTTAAATTTTTTTCACTTTCGTAGAATAACGATTTCCCCCTTTTTACAAAGGGGTTGTCCAAAAAGTCTGATAGAAAAATGATACACTTACAAATTGAAAGTTTCACTTTCAATAGTTTTACTTTTTGGACATCCTCATTAAATATCCATCCTCAATGAAGGTGGGTTTGATTTGCACCCATAGGGCGCTTAAAGGGAAAACAACACGGAAAGTCAAAATGAAAAATAAGGAACAAAAAATGGATAAGGAACTGCATGGAACTTTCTGATTGGATATTCCCTGTCTGCCGTCCCTTCGGGAGGAAATCCGACAGGCAGGCTTATTCGATAGTTTACATTTGTTGAATGAAAAATCAAGGCACAGCCGTTTAAACATGACCACCATCAAAGAAGGTGGTTTTATAGATTACAATAAAGTTGATTATTACGCATATGTATTTTCTACAAAGGTTTTGGATTGTGATAAGGTTGCGTTGAGCATGGCAAACGATATTACCCGCCAAGGTTTAATTGAACTTGCTAATAAATAGCATAAACCCACAAATTACTCATTAGCCAAATTCCACAAAGCAATAAAGCTCGCTTTTACTATAGCCGACATTTTTTTGTAGTTGATTTTATCAGCATGATCAAAAGGGCCATGATAATCTGGATGACCACCTGTGTGAAACCACATAACCGGTATATCCACTCTTGCAAAGGAAGCATTATCACTTCCAACTGCAGGGTTTTTCATTCCTGAATATCGAATATCCAGCCCCAGGCTGAAGCTGTCATTTGCTGTTCTCACAACTTCTTCAGCATTTTGCCAACTAGCTGTGTACATATAGGAAACATTCATATTGGGATTTTCAGGGTTCTCTTCCCTGCCAATCATGTCGTAATTGTGGTAGTACTTTATGTTCTTTGGATCAGAATGGCTTTTCACAAAATAGCTTGAACCAAATAAGCCACGCTCCTCGCCTGTCCAGGCAGCAAACACAACAGTTCGTTTGGGTTTTATGCCCATCTCTTTAAATGCTTTTGCAATTGCCAATACCCCAATAGTTCCTGAACCATTATCATCAGCGCCATTCCAGGTATAACCATCGTATTTTCCCAAGTGATCGTAATGTGCACCAACTACTATAATTTCATCTTTCTTTTCACCTTCAATAACCGCTAAAACATTTCTGCATGATCTTAATTCCTGATCAGCTGAGCAATTAATTGTAATTATTCCGTTTACTTCAGGAAGTTCCTTCTTGTTATCCGCTTCTGACTTTAAAGCTTCATTCCATTCAGGGAAAAGCTGATCCGCCATATTTGACGTAATACTTATAACAGGAATTCGTTCTTCTCCTGGAAATTCAGCTAAATCATAGCCTTTCTTATAAATTCCCGATGAATATTTTGTTAGTTCTTTTTCTGCAGGTGCAGTAATCGTTTCATTAGCTGGGGTCAATTCTAAATCAGGATCGATTTCCAAAACAGCCGAAAACCCTGCTACTTCTGCTGCTTCATTCTTCATCGAATTAATTGTCCGCCCGCGCATTTCACTGTATAAAAGAGACTCACTGGCAGCAAAACCTTTCATTCTTACTAAAATGTTTCCAGACTCTTTCTGCTTATCCAGATTAAACCCATAAAAGCCAAATACTAAGCTTCCGGATATTTCTCTGTTTTTATAGAAAAGTGAAGACTTAAAATCTATCCCATCTGTAAAGCTTATCGTTTTTGATGCTCCTTTTTCTTTGTGAGTGTAATATATCTCAGCCCTGGAGTTCTCAGAAACAACAAAATCGACCTTCTGAAAGTAACTAGTATCAAAGTAAGGTTCTATTCCAAAAACACCGAATTGCGATGCTAGATAATCTGCTGCCTTATGTGCCCCTTCTGTGGTCATTTCACGCCCTTCAAACCAGTCAGACGATAAAAACCCCAGCTGAGCTTTCAGGCTATTTTCTGTAATGCTTTCAAGCCCCTTTTCAATACCTGACTGAACCTGAGCCTGAAGGTTAAATATAACCAGGACAAAAAATAAGAAGCTAAAAATTCGCTGAAGCACACTATTCATTTTGATTTGTTTGTTGGTTTATTGTGCAAATATAAAATTATCGGATGATAAAAAAAGTAGTCAAGTTTTATAAGAACAGATTCTGGATGCTGGATGTTTGATTCTGGGGGCTAGCTGCTGGCTGCTGGTTAATTGGATCATTTAAGACTGTGTGTGGGACTAAAGACTGGTTGCCAGATGCTGGATACTGGTCACTGGTCATTGAATAATTGGTGATTAATTATTATTAATGTGAATCAAGGGTTGAAGTTGAATATTCAGGGAAATCCTTGATTTGACCTCTTCCGATTCGGTTGATAGGCTGATTGTGCAAGGTGTTATCAATTAACTCACCCCAATTGAGTCCAACAATGTTGGATTC
>JANQII010000062.1 GCA_028282195.1 Prolixibacteraceae bacterium | reverse complement strand
ACTCAAAGAGGGGTAACCGATGTTGAATTCTTCATCTTTAGAGTAGCTAAAATTTATGCATAACAATCAATTACTCCACAACTTTTTGAAGTGGTCCATACGATCATACATCGCCGTTTCGCTACAGTACAAAATTAATTGAGAACAGATTGAGAAAAACCAGAAGTGCTAAATTCGTAACAAAAGAAAAACCCCGAAGCCTCTGCTTCGGGGAAAAAAACCAAAAATCAACTAACCTTTAAACCGTTTGGCGACTTCATCCCAATTAATAACTTTCCAAAACGCTTCGACATAATCGGGCCGTTTGTTCTGATACTTTAAATAATAAGCATGTTCCCAGACATCAACTCCAAGTATCGGAGTTCCCTTTACATCAGCAACGTCCATTAACGGATTGTCCTGATTGGGTGTTGATGAAACCACCAAACTATCACCCTGCTTTACCAGCCACGCCCAACCCGAACCAAAACGGGTTAGTGCAGCCTTAGTAAAAGCTTCTTTAAAGTTTTCAATTGATTCAAATGAATCATTTATTGCGTCTAATAATTCTCCTTCCGGATTGGGGGCACCTCCCGGCGCCATAACTTCCCAATATAAATTGTGGTTAAAAAAACCACCCCCATTGTTCCTGACTGCAGCTCCGTGAGCCGAAACCCCGGCCAACAGTTCTTCTACTGATTTTCCTTCGAGCCCTGACCCACTGACTGCATTATTCAGGTTATTGGTATAACCTGCATGATGCTTCCCATGGTGGATTTCCATGGTCCTTGCGTCAATATAGGGTTCCAGTGCATCATATGCGTAATTTAACTTCGGTAATTCAAATGACATATATATTATCTTTTAAGGTTTGAAGATATTTTTATCTTTTAATACAAATCTAGGCGCAAAATTGTTCGATTCCAAATCCACTTTTATCATTTTTAATTGAATTTTTCTATTCACGATAGGGAATCTCTAAATGATAAATAACGACTAATAATGAACAACCCCGCAGCAAGCTAACGGGGTATCAAATGGAGTTTGCTTTGCAAACGATATTATTTTCCGACCCTAAGGGCCGGGGTATTAAACCATGAGATAAATTCGTAAGTTATTGCGGGTTTCAAACAACGTCGTCATTCGCAAAGTAAAGATGATTAATCAATTAACAGATATAATATACCACATAAGATTCTCAATGTATTTTTTAGAATGCCAAGGTAAGTTTTTGTTTTTGTTCTTATTATGCTCTATCTTTGCTTTAGAAAATAATTCTATTAAAAGAATATTTGGATTGGGGTGTCCCCGGTCGGCAAGAACTCAGAAATGGGTTCTTGTTTTTTTATGGAAAAATCTTTAACCCATATATTCTTGTTCCTCTCTTATATATTTTAGGTTTAATTATTTCAAAAGCTGGATTTGCCCTTTCCTTATCCATGCAGTATCTGGCAATGGGATATGCAACGAGGTCTGAAAGTTGTAAGCCATTTTCATTCTTTCTTTTATCAACAAATTGAATTTTAGTATTGTATGAATGTAACCTTTCCGGGGAAACATAATATGTTCCAATTCTCAATAAATCGTTGATGTGATTTTTAAGTTTGGCATCTTCTTTTTTTCCTCTTTTTTCAATTATTAGATATAAGTTTTTGCCTTGCTCTTTAATACTGTCTAGAAAGAAAATAGCTCTTTCGATAATAAAAGATAATGCGATTTCATAAACGTCGTTACGAAGTTTTCCATACTTTTTAATGTATCTTTGCTTGTCTATTATTGAAGATATTACAGTATAGTTTGAGTCATTGATGGTTTTGTTTAGTTTTTTATAAAAAGTAGCTTTCACGTCATTGTCTAGTAATATACTTAATTCTTTTTCACATTTTCGAATATCACGAGAGTGGAAAATAACCTTGCCATTACCCCATAAATCCTGTTTAATTTGATTGAAGCTTAGTCTTAAGTTTTCATAATCGTTATTTGACATTATTATTCCACATAGTACAAAAACAGGAAAATTTATGTCAATATTTTTCAACCCGTGATCACCTGACTCATCTAAAAATAAATAGTAATCCAATGTTGTTCTCTTTTATGCAGTTATGAAAAGAGGCCATCACTGCTAACAGCCTGTTTTTATCATAGATTTTGTTCTTCAAAAATAAAAGGTAATAATCCACTTGCCAAAGTTTCTGATTACTAATTATCAACACTTCTTTTTCTAATATGAAACTTTACGACTAGTAGTGGTTTTTTGAATTAACGTGTCACTCATCGGATGACTAAAATACTCAATATCAGCAGAGTCATCCGATGAGTTTTTCAACGAAACTTTATGAA
>JANQII010000061.1 GCA_028282195.1 Prolixibacteraceae bacterium | reverse complement strand
ACTCAAAGAGGGGTAACCGATGTTGAATTCTTCATCTTTAGAGTAGCTAAAATTTATGCATAACAATCAATTACTCCACAACTTTTTGAAGTGGTCCATTTTATGGTTTTATTTGATATTCTCAAAAAACAAAAAATGCTGAAATTCAGCATTTTAATGTTTTTTGATTCGAAATGATGTGTGAAAAAGTGGAGCTGGCGGGAAGGTCTATCATCTTTAAAGCCCTTGTCCCACCTATATTTTGACTCTGTCTGTTTTGTCTGTTGATTTATATTTGTCTTTTTAGTTTAGGTACTTTCTCATCTAACAATCAATTTGTTTAGATTTTAATTTATTTGTTTGTTTATCTATATACATTTTCTCAACTTTTAAACTATCTAAATCACTTTTCTTGTTGAGTGTTTTAATAATTTCACTTATATCATCATCATCTGTTTTAAGACCAAAAATTACTTTGTTAAGTAACGAATACGGAAATTTTACATCTTTATAAATTTCATTATCAGTTTCTGCCATTATTAATCTAACTTCTTGTTGGAATTTCCATTGTGGATCCTTTATGCATATCCATTTATAAATTTCTCTGTCACTGGAATAATAATTAATTGGTTTGGTCTGTTTTTCGTAACTTACCATAAAAGGATATAAAAAATTATCTCGTAGAAAAAAAATGTTTCTTTCAAACTCTTGGGCATCTTTTGAGCTTTTAAAAACCTTTCCATAATCAAATTCGATGCATGCACCTTTGTGACTATCTGCATAAAGACTCCACATTACTTTACTTCCAGTACTTTTATAATTTCTACTAAAGCAACATACTTTGATGTGACTCTTTAAACTATCGAATTGCTGAAGATAATCATCAAGAAAATCTGGATTTTTATGGCTAAGTTTTCTATAATGAATTTTTAACGCATTGAGTAACTTATCGGTTATTTCTTTCAGATTTTGAATTGGTTCAATTTCCTTAAAAAGATTATCAAAAGATTCATCAGGAATTTTTTTATCCTTCAAATATTTTTTAAAAAACTCCTTCACAAATGAAATGGCAAAATCGAGTTTCCTCTCAGGAGATAATTTATCAAAATCGAATTGGTCAATATCTAATAATCTTGGATTACATTCGAATGGATTATCATCAAGATGTTTGACAGATTTAAATCTTAAGGTATCATTTAGGAATGAGTCTTTAATTCCGTTGATGTCCATGTATCGATATATTTTGCCAAAAAACAATTGCCCAAATTCACCTTGAGCAATCGCATACCTAGATGTATTTTTAATGATTTCAATGGTCATACCTGAAATTGTTTTAAGAATATCGTGTTTGCTTGTCCATATTTTGTTCTTGCGTCCAAATTTCTCAAAAAAGACAAAACGGACAATTTCGAAACAAGTATATATTCTTGTTTATCAGATATTTATGTAAGTTTTTGTGGAGCTGGCGGGAATCGAACCCGCGTCCAAACGAGGAAGCTATAGGCTTTCTACATGTTTAGCCCTGACTTAATTTTCGGGAAATGGCTGGATCAAGGCCACCGACCATAACCTTAGCTTCTAAAGTTTCGCTGATTAATCAAAGCGCTTAATCAGCTAGTCCCGATTTATTGCACCGCCGGTTCGGATAGCTTCAGGACGAATAGCATCCGGGCGATGTCTTGTCCCGACACCTTGTGTCGGGATTAAGCGGTTAACCTACTGTGATTCGGTTACGCAGCAAGAGCGTAGTTATTTTCGCCAATTAAAAAGTTTGATCATTGATATTTACGAGCAAACAACCAACGCTCGACATGCTTACATATCTCTTCTACCCGCTGTCAAAACCAGTCAGCCCCATAGAAGTATTATCTGTCTGATAATCAAAAAATAATAAGACATTGAAAAATGATGGGTAACAAACTGGTAACAAATGTGCCTAATTTGTACACTTTCCATTGCCTTATTACTTACAAAGATACATAAATTTTGATTTTTCTATTAATCCAGAATTTAGAAAATCATTACCCCATTCCCTCAATAAAGGCATTCACGAAGTCGATTATTTTGGTTGTGATTCTTTTTGATGCTGAAACCCTGACTTTTAGCTTTGATCTTTCATTCATTAATGAAATAACCTCATACCTCATCGGTTATGGTTATTTTTTGATAGTCCAATTCAACTAACTGATCAATCAATTTTTCTTCTAATTTATATTCTGATTCTGTGGTCATTTTAAGAGTAGTTCTTTGGTGATTGTATTTTTAGCTAATTCGTTGATTAATATATTGATTTGTGTAATACAAATATAAGCCCTATATTTGTAGTGTTCTTTACCTTTGGTAGGGAATCTACAAAGGTCTTAAACGTTGAACCCGAATCAACGTTTTTTTATGCCTATTCCTTTCCAAAATATCTTTCGTTTCTTTCAAAATCAGGACTATTTAATATGTTATCAATATTGTCTTTTTCGTATGCAGTAACCAATTTCGCTTTCAGCTTTCCCGTAAAACGAATAATTACCACATAGTTCCCTTTGACAATCGCAACTCTGCGATCATGATAGTATTTCTTTTTGCCATTGTCCCATCCCTTTTTTAATATTGCTTCACCATCTTCTAATGTATCTCTAATCCAAAGCATTTTTTCTAACCTGTTTAAAGATAGAATTGATTTATCCTTTGCCTTTCGGTTTGCACTTTCATAAAAAATATGGTCAAACATATCTTCATAACATTTCACCACAACATTGTCAAAAGTTTTTAATTCTTTATCGCAATATTCTTCTTTCCATAGCTTCCGCATTTCAGCTTCACGGAGTTCTTCAGGAATCTTATGAGGTTTAATTTTTTGATAAGCCATTACCAACGCTCCTGAAGATCTATCATGAATACATTAAATTTTTCTTCCCATTTCGGGGTTGGCACAATGGCTTCGCCTAAATAATTTCTTTCAATATGCTCAATAAGCCCTTTTTTTGCTTTACTGGTAACTTCATTGTTAAACTTTGCATTGGTAAGACCTGTAAGTATATCGGCTAACTGAATGCCTAACGATTGTTCTGAGGGTAAGCCCTGAACCTGATTAATTTTGGAGGTTAGATTTGCATTTTCCAGTACATCCCGAAGTTGGGATAACCTGCTTTTGTTTCGGTTTACTTTCAGGTCTAAGAAAATACTGTATTGATTAAAGTCGCATATCCAATGATGCAATAATTGATAATAAAACTTGTAAAAGCCCAATTCTGCATCTTTCTGGTTAAAGGTATAATTATCAACCTTAACTGCTTCAATAATTATTGTTCTAAATTTTAATTCATTGGTTTGGAAAAAATAATCTAAAACAGTTTGGTAAAGATCATGAAACCGGGGACTTACTTTATTCCATTTTAGTTCACCATGAATATTAAAATCTTCTTTTATTACATTCATCGTTTCTTTAAAACGTTCACGGTAATCGGCAGGCATCCAAATACCTCCTATGGCTGTAAAACGGTGGGCATCTTTTCGTGTTAATGCCTCTAAACCACTTTCATCGCAATAAATTTCAATATTCATAGTAACTTTTTTACTAAAACATATAAACTAAAAAACCTCTAATTACATGTTGGTTTTTCATAGGCTATTTTCTTTGATAGATATTTAATTCTAATTCAGCTAATGAATTGTATTTTGAAGTTTTAAGAACATTTCGTGCATGAGAAATTATTTCAAGATAAGTTTTTTCATCTTTTATCTTTGTCCAAGCATTGAGTTTTGAAACTTTTAGTTTTTGTTGAATGATTCTATCGACAGGAAAATGTGGAGGTGTTACAACATCTCCTTTGCACCAGAGGTATTTCAAATATAGATTCAGGAGTTTTTGGCTTACACCAAAATTTAATTTTCCATTAATAAGAATGTCATCAAAGTCCATTCCAGAAAAGTTACTTAAACTCCAAATATTAATAATATGCTGTTCTTCATTGACCTCAGAATGATATTGTTCGTTAATAAGTGTTTGCAAGAAACAATACAATTCATCTTTGAATGCTGATTTTAGTTGATTATCTATTCCTGAATCATTTTTGTAAATATTTGCCCTTTGGAATGCTGCCCCAACTGTTAACAGCCAAAATTCTTTATATAAGAATTGCTTTTTCATTTTATACAAACATTTGCTGCAATAAGCATTTTTTGTTCTTCTCGCATTTATGTTGTTTAATTAGATCAAGTATTTCTTTGTTAACCAAATATAGAAAAACTAAACAGATTTATACAGCTATAAAAAAACAGACAGTCCCATCAATGACAGATAAAGATTCCAATTTTATGTTAGCTCAAATTCCATTAACATCCAATTCCCTTATTTTTAATATCAAGCTTCAATATGAATAGAGTGTTTTTTAATGAATTTTATTTTGATTGTCAGTTGAATGTTTGATTTTTCTTTAAAAAAAGTCTTCAGATGATTAATTTTAAAAAGTTGTATATTAATAACTGAATGTAAGACGAATATGAATTTCAAAGATGTTGCAATAAAATCAGCTAAACTTGCTGGGAAGTTTGTAAAAGAAGCCTTCTGTAATCCTGATTTTTCAATGGATGCAAAAGGAAAGCATGATATTGTAACATCAGTTGACCGATCTGCAGAGCATTTAATAATTCAGAATATACTAAAGCATTTTCCTACTCATTCTATTCATTCAGAAGAATTTGGCGATTTAGATAAAGGTTCTCCATACACCTGGTATATCGATCCTTTGGATGGCACCAGTAATTTTTTTACCGGAAATCCATATTACGCAATATCAATAGCACTTGTTAGTTATGAGAAAGTTATAGTAGGAGTGGTTTATGTGCCGGTGCTTGATGATGTTTATTTTGCTGAAAAAGGACAGGGAGCTTATTTAAATGATAAGAGAATTTGGGTTTCTAAAAGAGAAAAATTGGCTGATTCCTTTATAGCATCTGCGTACTCAAGCAAAGAAACCGAAATGGCCAGCGGCCTGAAAAACGTTAAAAGACTTTCTAAAATTTCCAGAAGAGTAGTTGTTAACTTTGCTCCATCGCTTGATTTGTGCAATGTGGCTTAAGGTCGGTTGGATGCATTGGTGGATAATGGCTCTACACCTGAAGATCATGCTGCGGCCAGTTTGATTTTAACTGAGGCCGGAGGTGTTGTCAGAAACTTTTATTCAACTGGCTGGGATTTTACTGAAACTGGCATAATTGCATCAAATGGGTTTATTCACAATGATCTTTTGAAAGCACTCAAGAAGTAAATCAAAATATTTATCTTCGTTTTTGATAAAAAACTATCCTTTATGAAGAAGAATATCTCCCTGCTTTTCTTTATCCTGGCATTCCTGTATACTTTTTCGCAATCCGATAATAATCAAATTATCAAAAAAGGTTGGAATTTTGGAGCTTTACCAGCTATTACTTTCGATGCAGACCTGGGATTTCAGTATGGCGCTTTGGTGAATTTATATGATTATGGCGATGGAAGCAGATATCCTAATTATAATCAGTCACTTTATTTTGAAGTTTCCCGGTATACCAAAGGAAGTGGGGTTTATCGTTTTTATTATGATTCAGATCGCTTGATAAAAGGCTTACAAACGTCAATGGATTTAAGTTATCTGACTGATCAGGCTTATGATTTTTATGGATTTAATGGATACGATGCTGTTTTTAATGAAGATTGGATTGATGATAAACACATGGATTATCAGAGTAGGGTCTTCTATAAATACCAACGAAAGTTATTTAGGTGGAAGGTTGATTTGCAGGGAAAACTTTCTGGAGAGAAGCTAAGATGGATTGCAGGGGTGAATTTCCTGAATTTTAAAGTTGCTTCTGTTGACTTGGAAAAGCTGAATAAAAATAAAGACGATGATGATTTGTTGCCTGATATTGATGGTCTTTACGACAAATATGTAGCGTGGGGAATTATATCTTCAGAGCAGGCTGATGGCGGATTTGTCCCAACTTTTAAAGGTGGCTTGGTTTTCGATACCAGGGATAATAAGCCTAATCCAATGAAGGGTATTTGGACGGAAGCTGTTGTTATTTTGTCGCCTGAACTACTAGGTGCAGAAAGTTCTTTTTCTAAATTGAGTCTAACGCATCGGCAGTATTTTACCATTGTGCCTGAAGACCTTTCGTTTGCTTACCGGTTGGCTTATCAAACTACTTTGGGAGGGGATGTCCCTTTCTATTATCAGTCTCAGGTTATTACATCCATCATGAAAGGCTCTAAGTCAGAAGGATTGGGTGGTTCAAAAACATTGCGCGGAATAAAGCGCAACAGAATAGTAGGTGATGGTTTTTTCTATGGAAATGCTGAATTGCGTTGGAAATTTGCCCGGTTTAATTTGATGAATAATAACTTCTATTTGGGCTTGAATGGCTTTTTCGATTTTGGGAAAGTGACCAAAAAGATTGATTTTACTACGAATGTTGTATGGGAAGATTCTTTAGGACCTAATAATTATTCAAATTTTTTTGAAGATGATGCAGAGGAATTACACACATCTTATGGTTTGGGATTGCGTGTAGCCATGAATCAAAACTTTATTGTTGCAATAGATTATGGTTTAGCGGCTGACGAAAGGGATGGTGGTTCAGGGTTTTATATGGGGCTGAATTACTTGTTCTAAAAAAAGTTATTGAGAGTTTCCCTCAAAGTGAAACTCTCAATTTGCTAACATACTTCTATATTACTCCCCCTTCTTCACAGATTTTTTTGATTTGCTCTGAAGTGCTTTCAATATCGTTATCCAGCCCTACAGAAAAGCGGACAAGCCCTTCTGAAAGACCAATTTGCTTTTGAATATCTTCCGGAACTTCTGATGAAGTACTGGTGCCTGAACAACTGAAAAGCGTTTTAAAATATCCAAGGCTAACAGCCAGGTAGCCAATGTCACTTTCCTGCATCTTTTGCATAATCTGGTTGGCTTTTTCAACAGTACCAAAATCAATCGCGAGCATTCCACCAAACCCGAAACCCTGGTTCATTATTTTTTTATGAAGCTCGTGCTGCGGGTGATTTTCAAGACCGGTATAAACAACATTAACTCCGGCTTTAAAAAGTTTTTTAGCTAAATAACAAGCGTTATTGCTGTGTTGTTTCATCCGTATATGTAACGTGTGCAAATTTTTTAAAATTGAAGACGAACGCAATGGGTCAAGAACCGGGCCAAGTAACATGGCTGTACCATCATTTACATTCGATAAATCATCAATAAACTGTTGATCGGCACAGATAGCGCCTGCAACACAATCATTTTTACCATTGATAAATTTGGTCATGCTGTAAACAACAATGTCAGCTCCCAATCTTGCAGGCGAAATGATCATTGGGGTAAACGTATTGTCCACCATCAATTTTACGTCGTGCTTCTTAGCAATTTTTGAAAGCTTCGGAATGTCGGAAACCTGTAATAGTGGATTGGTAACACTTTCGGTATAAATAACCTTTGTATTGGGTTGAATTGCAGCTTCAATACTTTCAAGCCTGGTGATGTTTACAAAAGTGACATCAATTTTGAACTTCTTAAGGTAGTTTTTTAAGAACGCAAAAGTTCCTCCATAAGTCGTTACGCTGGTTACAATATGATCACCAGTGTTGCACAATTGTAACAAGGCACAAGTAATTGCTGCCATTCCGGAGGCCGTAATCCAGCCTGCTTCTGTGTCTTCCATTGCGGCTAATGCATCGGCCAGGTATTTATTGCTTGGGTTCCAGTGGCGGGAATAAAGGAAACAGCCTTCCATGTGGCCGGCAAAGGTTTCAAACATATCCTCACCATGCAGGAATGTATAAGTTGACGAGTCGGTTATTGAAGGGTTTACTCCCCCGAATTCCCCAAAATGACGAAGCTTCTGAACTTTTGAAGCTGGATCAAATTTTGACATATTTTTTCAGTTTAAATTTTGAGTTCAAGATAAGTCCTGTTAAACTGAAAAATTATGATTTTTCAACAGGGGGAATTCTATTTAAAAACATCAAAATCCTTTCAGAAAATAGGCTATTGCTACACCAATATAATTTCCAAAAGCATAGCCTAAAATCCCAACGGTTAAGCCGGAAATAATGACTTCTTTGTTTTTTAAAGCACTCGCAACAACCGGTACAAAAGGGGGTGAATAGGTTAATGCGGTAATGGTTATGATGGTCGTGTCAGAATCAACTTTAAAGATCCACGACAAAAAAAGATGGATAACCATTGAGCCAAATATTGCCAGGGCAACAAAAAGGAAAAGATGTAGGAAGTCAATCTGAAACATGCTTGATAAATCACCCATACTGGCAACTACCAGGGAAAAAACGATGATCAGGTACATGCCCAATAGAAAGGATTTTTCAATTTTATTGATGGATTTGACTGTAGAGAAAACCAGCCCTAATGTGGTGATAGAAAGAATTACAGTGACCATTTGAGCAGAGGCGGGAACAAGAAGGCTTAATCCGCCGGAGATAGCAAAAATCAAGGCAGAAAGCCCTAAAGCTTTTAGCAGGTTAATGATGCCTGTTTTTGTTAGCATTCCCTTGTAGTTGTCCATTTCTTTACTTTCAGCAGCAATACCATTTAAGTCCATATCTGAATGGCTTTCATGGAACTTGGGCAAAAACCAATTGAAAATTCGCTGAGCTGTCGTTAGTAAAAAAATTAAGGTAATTGCTCCCAAAACCATATCATAAGTATGCGTAAGTATGAACGTATTTGGGCTTACATCCAATGCCGTACTGATAGCCGCAAGGTTTGGTGTTCCGCCTGAGTAAATGCCGACGAGCATGCCTGTAATTTTCCACGATTCAGCAATGTGATCTTTGAAGAGAAAGTAACCTGCAAAAATTACAATGATTAGGGAAACCATTGCTAAAAAAAAGGGAAAACAATGCTCCTTTGGCAAGTTTTAACCACTGTTTTATGTCTAATGAAAAAAGTAACAGAGGTATTGCAAGCGGAATTACTATCGTCATGATTATGTCTTGGGTGCTTGCAATTTGATTTGCTAGTAGGTCGCTTTCAGTAATTAGTCCCGTATTAAAATGATCAATCAGTTCTTCTTTTGGTAAAGAAGCTTTCCCTGATAATAATTTATGCATGGCCTTTGATGGCCTTGGGAAAATGCCAATGTTTCCTGTTAATAAGCCAATTGCATAAGCCATAACTACTGCACCAATCTTGTTAATTGTTTTCGAAACCTGCGTGAGGTAAATAATGAATGCAGGCAAGGCCAAATAAAAAATAACCAGTACAAAAGATAGAAGCATTATTCAGTGGTTTGATCAATTATCTTTTCATTTTTATTTCCGTTTGAAAACCGCCTTATTTTTATATTGAAATAGGCAAATAACATGGTCATTAACGGGCTAACAAGGTTAAAAAAACAGTAGGGGAGATAATCAAAAGTTCCTACACCAAGTATGCGTGACTGTGTTGCTCCGCAAGTGTTCCATGGAATTAAAACGGAAGTCATTGTGCCGGAGTCTTCCAGTGTCCGGCTTAATACTTCGGGCTTTAAGCCTTTTTCTTCATAGGCTTTTCGGTACATCCTTCCCGGAACAACAATTGAAATGTATTGATCTGAGGCTGTCGTATTAAAAAAGATACATGTTCCAACAGTTGAGCTTACCAATGCGCCGGTTGATTTGGCCATTTTCATAATTGGGCGGGTGATTCTTGAAAGCAATCCTCCGGCTTCCATGACACCACCAAAAACCATTGCCGAGAGGATTAACCAAATTGTATCAAGCATTCCACGCATCCCGGAGGTGCTTAAAAGTTCATTTACGCGCTGGTTAGAGGTTGATAAACTCACATCACCAAACATGGCCTGCATAAAAGTAATATAGGATGCTTTTGAATACTTATCGGTAATACCCGCAACTTCACGAATAATTTCAGGTTGAAAAATAATTGCAAAAACCCCACCCAATAAAGTACCAATCATTAACGAAGGTATTGGCGGAATTTTTAAGATAATAATTGTAAGTAATAAAACCGGAACCAGGAATAATAGGGGAGATGTGCTAAAGGTGTGTGAAATGGCTGATTTCACTTCGTTCACATCAACCAGCGCAGAGCTAAAGTCATAATTGAACCCAATAAATAGAAAAATGATTAGTGTAATTGTTAAGCTAGGTACAGTCGTAAAAAACATATACCTGATATGCGTAAAAAGATCAGTGCCAGCCATTGCAGGGGCGAGGTTTGTTGTATCGCTAAGAGGAGAAATTTTGTCACCAAAATATGCGCCAGAGATGATTGAACCGGCAACAACTGCTTCATTTATGCCGATAGCTTTCCCAATTCCTAAAAGGGCAACACCTATGGTTGCAATGGTAGACCAGGAACTTCCGGTTGCTACAGATACCACAGCACTAACAACTACTGCTGTAAATAGAAATAGTTGGGGATTGATAATATCCAGGCCGTAATAAATCATGGCAGGCACAACCCCTGAAATCATCCATGTTCCGGCTAAGGAGCCAATCAGTAGTAAAATTAACATAGAAGGCATAGCCGATCCAATTGTGCTGACAATTTTTTTACGGGTCGTTTCCCATTTTTGTCCGCTTCGTCGAACAATAACCCCGCCAATTGTAGCTGCCAGTAAAAGAGCTATTTGATTTGATCCGGCAAGGGTGTCTTCAAAAACCAGAACGTTTAAGGTTAACAAAATAATTAGCACCAGAATTGGGGTTAATGCTTCTAAAAATGAAGTTTCGCGGTTCATATAGATATTAAAATGGATATTTTTACGTTTAGTCAGTCTAAATAACGTAATAAAAATGATTTTTTGGAAGCGGAAGGGTCACTATTTAATATTAAAACGGAATATATATGTAGTGTTTTTGTATATTTTCTTAAATTGTGATGAAAATAAACAAGAATGCTGGTTGAGATTCGTTGGTTATATATTTTGAAAGGGAATATGATATGATTCAGCAGTTGGGAAAAAAATTATTTACCGGCCTGTTTCTTCTTTTATTATTAGTTCAAACGTTTGCTCAGGAGCAGAACTTTTTTGTTATTACAGGCCGTCTGACAACAGACGATGGTAAAATTGATGGAGCTACAATCACTGTTACAAAAAATGATGTTAGTTCTGAAGTAATCACCCCTCCACGAACCGGACGATTCAGGTTTGAGTTCGATTTCGATAATGAGTATAAACTTACTTTTCAGAAAGAAGGGTTCTTTAAGAAGATCATTGTGGTTTCTTCCCATGTTCCGCATGATGTAATGGAACGGGATAACCGATTCCCCCCGCTTATGTTTATGGTGAACCTTTTTCAGGAGTTACCCGGAATTGACAAAAGCTTTACCAATAAGCCGGTAGGGCGGGTTTTTTATAATGCCAACATTGATAACTTCGATACCGAAATTTTCTTCTCTGATATTCAGATTGAAGAAACGATTGAAGAAGCAATAGCTCAAAATGACGGGCTTACTAAAGAAGAACGTGAAATTCAGCGTGCCCGTGAGCTGGAATTGGCAGAACGCGAAAAAGACTATGATAAAACAGTTAAGGATGCAGATGCACTTTATCAGCAGAGAAAATTAGAAGAAGCACTTACAAAATATCAATATGCAAGTAGTCTTTTCCCTGATCGGCCCTATCCGAAAGATCGTATTGCCGAATTGCAGGATTTGATTGCGGCAACGCAACTCGCTGAACAGGAAAAGCAAGAACAACAGGCGAGGTATCAGGTAGCCATAGATCAGGGAGATGCAGCTTTTGCAGGAGCTAATTATGAACTGGCCCGTCAACATTACGAAGCAGCATTGCAGGTTATTCCCAATGATGAATATGCTACAAACCAGATTCGGGAAGCTGGGTTGAAACTTCAGCAACAGCAATTAGATCAACAATATGCTGATATTATATCTCAGGCCGATCAACTTTATCAGGACAAGGATTTTCAGAATGCCAGGGCAAAGTATGTTGAAGCAGCTACTTTAAAACCAGAGCAGGCTGAATATCCGCAAGCCCAAATTCAAAAGATTGATGAAGAATTGCTCGCACTGGAACAACTGGCAGAGATTAACAGGCAATATGATGAAGCCATGCGTGAAGGCGATCAGTTATTTGGTCGTGAAGAATACGGCGAAGCATTATTGGCTTACCGAAGAGCTGCTGGCTTAAAAGAAGGGGATGAACTTGCGGACCGTAAAATCAATGAAACGGAGCAAATTATTCTTCAGCAAGAAAAACAAGCAAGTTACGATGAACATATCGCACTGGCGGATGAGGCCTTTGATGCTGGTGATCTTGTAAAAGCGAAGTCAAATTACCAGGAGGCATTGGTTCATTTACCGGATGAAAATTATCCGAAAACAAAAATTGCTGAAATTGATCAGTTAGTCGCCAGCGAGGAGCAATTCAGTCAGTTGATGGCTCAGGCAAAACAAGCGTTTGATAGTGGCGATTTGGCACAGGCAAAATTACTTTATCAGCAAGCTTTGCAAATAAAGGATGAAGCTGAGATAAGAGAAAAAATTGAAGAGGTAGATGAACTTTTGGCTCAGCAGGAATTGGATAATAATTACAGGTTGGTCATTGAACGTGCTGATGCAGATTTTAATAATGAAGAATACGAACAGGCCAAAACAGGCTATAATGAAGCTATTGCTTTAAAACCAAACGAGCAATATCCGAAAGATCAGATTCAAAAAATAGATCAGGAGATTGCTCGATTGGCAGATCTAGCAGAACGTGAGCGTCAATATCAGGCTGCAATGCAACAAGGTGAAACTGAATTTGGTTTAGATCAGTATCAAAATGCACTGACGGCTTATCAGTCAGCTCTTAGCTTTAAAGAAAACGATCCGTTGGCTCAGGATAAAATTCGTGAAACGGAGTCAATGATCGTACAGCAGGAAACGAAAAGAAATTACGATGAGCAGATTGCTCAAGCTGATCAGGCTTTCCAAAATGAACAATGGCTAAATGCAAAATCCCTTTACGGGCAGGCTTTGGCATTAATTCCCGATGAAGATTATCCTAAACGACAAATAAGCCAAATTGATCAGATTATTGCTACCAATAATCAATTTGATGAACTGGTAACACAAGCACAACAGGCCTTTAGTGCAGAGAATTACTTGCTGTCTAAGGATTATTATCAGCAAGCGTTAGCAATTAAGAATGAACCAACACTTCAAGCCAGGATCGACGAAATAGATCAAATTCTGGCACAGCAAGAGTTGGATAATAGCTACAATAGCTTAATTGCACAGGCTGACGAGGCTTACCAGTCTCAGCAACTTGAGCTGGCAAAAACAACATACGGTCAGGCCCTTGAGCTAAAACCAGGTGAACCTTACCCACAAAGTCAGATTCAACTTATTAATGATGAGCTAGCCAGATTAGCAGAATTGGCAGATATCGAACAACGTTATAACCAGGCCATGGAGTCCGGAGCTAATTTTGAAGGTTTGCAAAACTTTAATGAAGCGCTGGTTTCTTATCAACAGGCCATTTCAATTAAACCGGGTGATGAAGCTGCCCAGGTAAAAATCACTGAAGTTCAGGCAAAAATTGATGAGATCAATCTTCAAAACCAATATCAGGCTGCAATTACTGAAGCGGATCAACGTTTTCGTACTGAAGCTTATCAAAATGCCCGTGACCTGTATCAGCAGGCATTAAGTTTTCTACCCAATGAAAACTATCCGCAAACACAGATAGAGACGATTGACCGTATTTTGCGGGAGCAGGAAGAACAACGTCAGTTGGAGGAAAATTATAACCAAACAATTGCCCGGGCCGATCAGGCTTTCCAGAATGAAGAATATCAGGATGCCCGTACAATTTATACTGAAGCACTTTCTGTTAAACCAGAGCAAAGCTACCCTGCAGATCGTATTCGTCAGATTGATGATATTTTAGCTGAGCAGGCTCGTTTAGCACAATTGGAAGAAGATTTCAATGAAGCTGTACAGCGGGCTGAAGTAGCCTTTAATGATGAAGAATATCAATTATCAAAAGGACATTATCAGTCTGCATTGGAGCTAAAACCTGATGCCTCGGAAGTAAGTGCCCGAATTGCAGAGATTGATCGTATTCTACAGCAAATTGCAGATGAGCGTCTTCGAGAAGAAGAACGTCAGCGAGTACTGGCTGCGGAGCGTGATAAAGCTTATCAGGATGCGATGGATAACGGTAATAACTTACTGGCACAACAACAATTTGATCAGGCTCGTGAAGCTTTCCGATTGGCTAAGGAAACAAAGCCAGACGAATTCTTACCTGATGAGATGTTAGCTAAAACAGATCAGTTACAGGCTGAATATGAGCAACAACTAGCAGAAGAAAGGGCAAGGGAAGAAGCACGTTTGCAGGCACTTCAGGCTGAGAAAGAAAAAGCGTACAGTTTTGCAATTCAGCAGGGCGATAGTTTATTCACCGCGGAAAATTACGAGTTGGCAAAAATTCAGTATGAAACTGCAATTTCAGTAATGCCTGAAGAAGAATATCCCAAAAGAAGACTGGCTGAGACTGAAGGTAAAATCGCCCAGTTGGCTCGTTTAACGGCTTCTTATAATGAAACCATTGAAGTGGCTAACCGCTTTGTTCAGCAAAATGAATATGTTCAGGCAAAAGAAAAATATGAAGAGGCTTTGCAATATCTTCCGAATGAAGAATATCCGAAAAGACAAATTGAACGATTAAATGAAATTCTGAACAGGCAGGAGCAGGAAAGAATTCTGGAAGAGAATTACCTGGCCAGCATTCAAACGGCAGATTCGTTATATAGCTTAAATGAACTTCAGGCTTCAAAAGATAACTACCAGCAAGCGGTTGAATTAAAGCCAGCTGAAAGTTATCCCCGGGAACAAATTCAGCAGATTGATCTTAAATTGGCTGAACTTGCACGTGAACAAGCCCGTCAGGAAGCTATTCAAACGGCTTATGATGAAGCTATCCGCAAAGCTGATCAGTCATTAGGGGAAAATGATTATACCATGGCTAAAGTTTCATATAATGAAGCATTGTCCTTGAAGCCGGAAGAAACTTACCCGCAAGAGCAGCTTACACGAATTGAGGAGTTAATTGCCCGGGAAAAAGAGAATGCTTATCAGCAAGCTATTGCAAAAGCTGATGGTTTATTCAATCAGGAAAATTATAGCGAGGCAAGTCTTTCGTATTCTGAAGCCTTGACGGTAAAACCCAATGATGAGTATGCTACCAATCAAATTAACCTGATCCAGCAACGTCTGGATGAACAGGCGAGGGAAGAACTAGCGCGTCAGGAGTTGGAGCGTTCTTATCAGGAGAAAATGACTGCTGCAAATACCGCCTTCCAAAATACCCAATATCAGGATGCACGGGGACTTTACCAGGAGGCTCTTGGAATTAAGCCCGAAGAAGTCTTGCCAGCTCAACAGATTGAGCGTATTGATAGTTTACTGGTTGAACTTCAGCGCCAGGAAGAAATTAACCAACTGTATGCACAGGCCATAGAGGATGCTCAAAACGCATTTGCCCAAAGCCAGCTTCCGGAAGCGATTTCTTTCTATCAAAAGGCGGCAGGGTTGAAACCTGAAGAAACATTACCGCCACAGCGTATTGCTGAAATTCAGGCAATGATTGATCAGCAAGCAGAAATTGAGCGCCTGGCTCAGCTGGAAGAAGAACAACGTCAGGCACGATTACTGGCGCAGCAGGAAGAATATGATACTGCAATTGCCAGTGCAGATGCAGCTTTTAATGCAGAAAATTACAGGGAAGCCCGCCAGTTTTATAATCAGGCTTTAGGTGTAAAACCCGATGAAGTATATCCGAAAAACCGGATTCTTGAGATTGACGGTATTATTGAAGGTTTAGCTCAGGCGGAAATGAACCGTAAGCAGCAAGCTTATATGGATTCACTTCAAACAGCGCAGGAAGCAGCTTTTAATTTAAAGGTTCAACAGGGAGATAATTTTGTTGCACAGGCTGAATATAACGAAGCGATTACAATTTATCAGGAAGCTATTCAAATTATCCCTGGCAGAAGCAGTGAGGTTAATCCAAAGATCAATGATGCCCGTGAGCAGATTCGGATTTTGCAGGAGCAACAGCAAAACTACGATCGTGCCATTGCCTTGGCTGACCAGTATTTCAATAATGACGATTTGCAAAATGCACTGACTTCATATCAGGATGCATTGAATTATAAACCGGATGAAGATTATCCGAAAGAACGAATTCGTTCAATTCAAATGATGATTGAAACACGTAATGCCAATTATGCAGAAGCTATTCGTCAGGCTGATGAGCTGTTTGCATCTGAAGATTGGTTTAGCTCAAAAGACAAGTACAATGAAGCTTTGCAGATCAAGGGCAATGAGCCATATCCGGTGGCACAAATAGCATTGATTGATCAGCGTATTAAGGCAGATCAGGAAGCCCAAATGGCCCAACAACAAACCGAGGAATCCTATCGCCAAACGATTGCTAAAGGTGAAGAAGCACTGGTTAATGAGCAATATACAGCAGCCCGTACTCATTTTGAGTTTGCCAAAGAATTGATGCCGGAGGAAACTTATCCTGATGAAAAAATTGCTGAAATCAATGATTTGATTGCAAAACGCGACCGTGAAGCAGAGCAGGAGAGACAACAGCGATTGGTTGATGATCGTTACCGTCAGGCAATTTCAATTGCTGATAATTCTTTCAGACAAGAACTTTACGAGTCGGCAAAGAACCTGTATTATCAGGCTTTAGATATCAAACCGGAAGAAGATTATCCGAAGGGGCAAATTGCTTTAATTGACCAATTATTAGCCGGGCAGCACGCTGATATTAACCCTGTTGTAACTGCACCTGTTGTTCCTGAACGTGAAATCAGCCAACCAGCCAGATATTATCCAACAAATAAGCGTGAAACGGAATACGATAAAAATATTCGTTTGGCCGATGACGCATATAACCGCCGTGATTATATCGTGGCAAAATTCTACTACCGCAAAGCAATGGAATATGATGAAACGAAGGAGTATCCGGTAATGAGGGATGCTGAAATTACCAGGTTGATTGATCAATCCATGAAAGCAAGTGAGTTGGCCAGGTATCGTGAAGCTGTTGAAAAAGCTGATGGTGCATTTACCGGGAAACGTTACAGTGTTGCCCGTTTCTATTACTACCAGGCGCTTGAAATTAAATCGTGGGAGCAATATCCAAAAGAACGGATAGAAGAGATTCAAACGCTAACCAATTCTAGGTTATCAGAGCGTGAAGAGCAGGCTTATCGTGATTTGATTGTTAAAGCAGATGAAGCTTATTATAAAAAAGAATTAGCTGTTGCACGTTCTTATTATCAACAGTCTCTCGGAATTAAAAATGATGAGCGTTATCCGAAAATTAAATTGTTGGATATTGAAAAGCTTGTTGAGCAAGATCTTCGTGATGAGGTTAACCGTGAGTACCGCGATATTATTGCAGAAGGAGATAAAGCAATGGTTGGAAATAACCTAAGTATTGCCCGTTTCTATTACAATAAAGCATTAGGTGTTAAACCCAATGAAAAATACCCGAAAGATCAGCTTGAAAAAATCAGGCAACTATTGATCAAAGGCAACTAATTATAAGAGAAATATTATCATTTTACTATCACGCACGCAAAAAGTAGCCATAAGCACACTCTCAATTGGGTCAAACCTTCATTTCGTCTGACATAGTTCTATTTATTATCTAATTAAAGGTTAAAACCTCCGAACCAGGTTCGGAGCAGGCTCTGCTCCCGATAGCTATCGGGATTCATTGCCCCCGAATCCTCGGGGTTAGTTTCTATAAATTTCCACACAAAAGGCTTGAAGTCAGAAGTCAGAAGCTGACTGCCATCCCTTCGGGAGGAAATCCGTCAGGCAGGCGGCTTCTTGCCAACATATTGATATTTTTTTGAATTTCCTGTCTGCCATCCCTACGGGAGGAGATCCGACAGGCAGGCATTCGAACTTCAAAAACTATGTGTTTTCAATGCATAGTGATTTATTTTCTATCTATCAATAAATATCCATTCTGTTTTTTATAATATTTTGTTTTTTGAATTTTGTTGTCCAGATGTGTTAAAAAACAATTCCTTAACAGTTACATAAGAAACTGTCTAAATTTTCTCAACAAATTTTTTTAGCCAGATTTTTAGTTCATCCCCAATTTCTTCATCTTGAAGCCCATAAATAATGTTGGTTTTAAGAAAGCCCATTTTGTTCCCAATATCATAGCGCGTGCCATCAATTTTTAATCCGTACATAGCTTGATCTTTTACCATGGCGCGCATGGCATCAGTTAACTGGATTTCATTGTTTTTACCACGGCCTGTTTTTTCAAGGTAATCAAAAATTTCAGGAGTGAAAACATAACGGCTGGCTACTGCAAAGTTTGAAGGAGCTTCCTCGGGATTTGGCTTTTCCACCCAGTCGTTTGCAAGAAAGATATCATTCTCCATCGGCTTTCCATCAATAACCCCATAGCGATTAACAAGATTCGGGTCAACCTTTTCAAGTGCTACAACCGATCCGTTATACCGATCGTACACATCCATTAATTGCTTAGTTATAGGATCGCCGTTTCCACCAATCAGGGTATCACCTAAAAGAACAGCAAAAGGTTCGTTTCCAACATGGTATTTTGCATAGCGGATGGCATCGCCTAGTCCATTCATTTCCTTTTGCCATACAAAATGGATATTTGCCAGCTTGGATATCTTTTTAATTTTTTCAAGAATATCCAGTTTTTGTTTTTGCTGAAGTGATTCTTCCAGTTCCGGGCTACGGTCAAAATGTTCTTCAATTGCCCGTTTCCCTTTCCCAATTATCATTAAAATATCAGTAATTCCGGAAGCAACAGCTTCTTCGACTACGTATTGGATAACAGGCGTGTCAACAATTGGAATCATTTCTTTAGGCTGGCTTTTGGTAATTGGGAGGAACCTTGTTCCGTATCCTGCAGCAGGGATTACAGCTTTTTTTATCATGCTTATTTGGCTATTTCAGGTTTGAGTACTTCAATTTCTTTTTTGCTCATTGCTTCAACTAAATCAGCATACATATTTTCATCAGCATAGGTACCAATTATTGCACCTCCGGAGCCTGTAAACTTGGCGGAAGCTCCGATTCTTCGGGCTGCATCAATCATTTCAAGGTTTCCTTCAGTGATGGGGATGAGGCTTTTGCGAAGGTCAAAGTTTCTGTTAATCAATTCATGAATTCGTTTCTTATCACCCTCTTCTAACGCTTTTCTTAATTTTACGGTGATACTGGCCCATTCTTTCATCGCGTTTAAAACCACTTTTTCACCAATGTTGAAACGGGCACGCAGGTTATTATGGGCTACTTCAGTTCCTTCAGAAAGATTTTTACGGAATGCAATGTAAACAGGTGGAAAGTTGTCAGCCGGGATTTTCTCATAGTTCCCATACCCTTGCTTTTCCATAATACGTTTATCGAAATCCATAAAAACCGGGGATTCATAAGCCTGGGCAACACGATCTTGCAGGCCGGCAGCAATTCCAAGCTCTTTAACTTCAACACTAAGTACCAGGTTTGCTAAAATAGGGCGGGGGATTTCAACTCCATAAAAAGCCATCATAGCTTTCATGCTTGCGGTAATGATTGCACTGGAACCTGCCAACCCCAGGCGGAGAGGGATATTTGATTTATAGCGCATTGTAAAATTGCGTTCATCAAGTTTGATATTTGATTTTTTACAATATTCGTAGAATACTTTGATTGATGCTTTTAATAAACGCAAGCCACCGTAATAACCATTCATATTAACATCAGCAGCTAAACTGCCAATACTATCAAACTGGGCAACATCTAAACGTTGTGGTTTTACTTCCAGCTCTGGTGTTTGGTAAAGTTGAACTTCAGCGCAAAAGTTTTTGAAAACAAAAGCAATGGTTTTTCCAAAATAACCATCTGACGGATTGCCAATCAGAGCAGCCCGGGGATAGGATTTTTTTTCAATAATCATGGGTGTGATTTAGTTGTTCCACTTTTTTATTGCTTCGATATTTAGTGGATTGATGATGTTCTTTGATTCGGGTTTATATAAGAATTCCAATTCGTTAGCAAAGTATGCCGTGATTTTATCACGAACCATTTTCATCGTAGAGTTAAGCAAATGGTTCTGCTCCGTGAAAGCTTCGGGCAATACTGCAATTGTAGCAGGAAGCCAACGCTCAGGGAACATATTTTCAAATTCGCCCCCGGCTTTGTATTTGTCTACTTCATTTTGAATTAAACGCAGACTTTCTTCATTGCCTTCATCTGTTCCCGGCTGAATACCTTTAGCTTCCAATTCACGGTTAATAGCTGCAATATTAGGTACAAGCATTCCTGTTGTATACGGGTTCTGGTTATTGTAAAGCATGCACTGGTCAATTAACTGAGACTGATCAACCAAAGCCTCTTCAATACCTTCAGGGCTGAACTTTTCACCATCGTTCCCAATCAGCAAACTTTTAAATCGACCTAAAACATACAGGAAACCGTCGCTATCCATATAGCCCATGTCGCCTGTGTGCAGCCAGCCACCTTTAAGGGTTTCTTCCGTTGCTTTGGGGTTATTCCAGTACCCAAGCATCACATTATCGCCTTTTACAATGATTTCACCTTTTTGTCCTGTTGGAAGTTCTTTGCCATCATCGTCAACAATCTTTAGCTCCATGTATTTTACCAACCTTCCTGATGAGCCAAACTTAATGGCATGCAGGGCGTTTGATGAAATTACAGGTGCGGCCTCAGATAGTCCATATCCCTGGCACATAGGCATTCCTATGGCATAAAAGAACCGTTGTAACTCAATATCCAATAACGCGCCACCGCCAATAAATAGTTTTAAATTGCCACCAAAACCCTCACGGATTTTCGAGAATAATATTTTGTCATAAAAAGCAAGAAGTGGCTTGTAAACAAACCTGAAACCTTTTCCACGATCAAATCCATGGCCATTGTATTTATAGGCAATCTTCAATGCGTGATTGAAAAGTTTTTCTGCCGTTTTTCCTTTTTGCCGAATAGTTGTTTCAATTCCTTTCCTGAAGTTCTTGGCAAGGGCAGGAACACTCATCATCACATGAGGTTTAATCTCTTTAATATTCTTCGGAATGTTTTTTAGGGTTTCCATGGGTGTTTTACCAATTTCCAATGATGCCAGGCTTGCACCGTTGTACATCAGGCAATACAAAGCAGCTGTATGTGCAAAAGCATGGTCCCATGGTAAAATAACCAACGAACTCCAATCCTCGGTAATGTCCATTAAAGTATTGCCCTGAATAACATTTGCGGCATAGTTTAAGTGCGAAAGCATAATTCCTTTAGGGTCAGCTGTAGTTCCTGATGTATATGAAATATTAGCCAGGTCATTTGGCTCAATAGCTTTATAAACAGTTTCAAGCTTTTCCGGTTTTTCCTGATTTAGTTTTTCACCGGCAGCTATAATGTCGGAATAGTTTAAATCATTTTCTCCCGGATTTTCTTTGTCATCCAGGTAAATTACCTTTTCAAGTTTTGGTAAATCGTTTCTGATTTCTTCTACTTTAGGGGCCTGGCCTGCAGAAACAATGACCATTCGGGTACCTGAATGCGCCAGCCTGAATTTCAATTCACTTTGTGCATCCAGCTTTACAGATAAAGGAACATTAATTGCGCCCGCATATAAAATCCCTAACTCACTAATAATCCATTGGTCACGCCCTTCAGAAACCAGCCCAATACGATCGCCTTTATTAATCCCTAACGTTAATAAACCAGCAGCAAATTTTAATACTTCTTCACGGGTTTGTTGGTACGTTCTACCTTCAAACTTCCCATTTCGTTTTTCTAATAAATATATATTATTGGGGTATTTACTAACGCTGGTATCAAACAGCTCAACGATTGTTTTCATCAGTTTAATTTATTATTTAGTTAACGGTTAAAACCTTACTCCCCATAACTATCTGGACTTAATACTCCCTACTACTCGGGCTTAGTTTCTATAAACTTTTACATTTAGCTGGAAGTAGGATACCGAAGTTTCGGGAGAAGTTAGAGGAAATTTTTCTTCCAGCTTCAAGCCTCAGGCTTCCAACTTGATTATATTTAGTTGTTAATTAATTCATCTGTTAAAGCTATGTATTTTCAATGCATAATGATTTAATGTGTATAATATTCTTCTGCTCAAAAATAATGAATTTTACTTGGGAAAATATAAACAAGTTGGATTCATAATTAGTTGATGTTTTTTGTCAAATCAGTTGTTGAAAACTTCTTTTAACTATTTTTTACTATTTGAATCGCATTTTGTTAACTTGCCTTTTCAAAATGTAAAATCAAAATATTAAATAATGAATTTAAACAAAGACAACGAGATGAGTGATAAAAAACAATCATTTAAGAGAATGATTGATATGAAGTTCCTGGAACAGCGTAAAGTTTTTCTATGGGGACAAGTTGACGACAGTTCAGCAGAAGAAGTGGTAAGCAAACTGCTTTATCTGGAGTCGGATAAACCGGGAGAGAAAATTACCTTTTTTATTAATAGTCCGGGCGGAATGGTAACTTCCGGTAATTCGATTTTAGATACAATGAATTTGATTTCGTCGCCTGTGTCTACTGTATGTATGGGCTTGGCTGCATCAATGGGTTCTATTCTGCTTTCAGCCGGAGAAAAGGGCCAACGCTATATTTACCCGATGGGGGAAGTGATGATTCATCAGCCAAGTATCGGCATGCTTCGCGGAACTGCCAGCGACCTTGAAATCCATGCGAAACAAATCGTCAAAACGAAAGAACTAGCTGCAAAAATTTTAGCAAAAAATTGCGGGCAAACGGTTAAGCGGGTTCTTGAGGATTTTGAACGTGACTATTGGATGGATGCCAACGAATCAATTGAATATGGTATTGTAGATGGGGTTTATAAGATGGCTTAAATGGTTTTGGAAATAATAGAAAACAATTGTATCCGATTGTTTTCTACTGTATCCAGCTGTTTCCCAAATTAAGCCTGGCGTCAAATACATTAACAATGAAAATATTGGATCAAGTTCAGCCCCATTTTTAAAAACAACGAATGACCATCGTAAGCAATGGGTGTCTTCTTTCAGAAAGATGCCATCCCCGTTCAATCGTTTTGCCAATTTGTAAATAGAAGTGTTTTATAAAAAATAAGAATGATTTTCTTTTTTTCAAAGGGCAATTTGACCCGTGTTGTTAATTTCAACTTAAACCCTGGTTGCTGAGCGGTACCACAGGCCGCGACAACCAGGGGGAACAGGCTTCCCCCAACAGGTTTTGGGTTTGTTTATGCTATGTAGCACGCGGGCCATTATTGGTTGTTTGTTATCTATTTTGTTTATTTGTTTGTTGGTCCATCCCTAATCAAAGAACAGTACACCGGATTATTAGTGTGACCACCGTTA
>JANQII010000050.1 GCA_028282195.1 Prolixibacteraceae bacterium | reverse complement strand
GGGATAAGGAAAATTCAACGCAGTATAAACGAACCTGCCTGCGGTAGGCAGGAAAGACGCATAATCAAATGGATGGATAATTTTTAGACAGCTTCTTAGGGTGATAATATGATAATTCCAGCTGGTATCCCGTTTGCTTGCAGTGGGGGAATTCATTTTTTTATAAGAAAAAAACTATCTATTTTGATTTTGAAATAGTTTTCTAAGTTAACTTTGGATCTGTGAAAATATCCAGCCAGGAAATAGTGCAACAGATTAAGTCAGGGGATAAGCCCTTTTTTGAAAAACTGTACGGTTATTTTTACCACAAATTATCTTATTTTGCCAATCAGTATTTACATGATGTTGACGAGGCAAACAGTATTACTCAGGAGGTTTTTACAGAACTTTGGGAAAGACGGGAAAGCCTGGTTGATAATACCAATATTCATGCCTGGCTATTTACGGTAACTAAGAATAAGTCATTAAAAAGAATTCAAAAGTTGAAGACTAAGAAGAATTTTGATGATTATATGCGAAATCGTCAACTTGAAATTAGTCACAAAGCTTTATCGGACTTTGATACCAGTGAACTTGTTTTTGAAGAATTACAACAAAAAGTAAGAGATGCCTTAGATCAGTTATCTCCTTCTGTAAGGGTGGTTTTTGAAAAAAGTCGTTTTGAAGATAAAAGAAATAAAGAAATTGCTGATGAATTAGGCGTCAGTATAAAAACAGTAGAAGCTCACATTTCCAAAAGCTTAAAGCTTCTTCGCAAGGAGCTGAAAGAATACCTTCCATTGCTGTATATTCTATTCTTTTTAAAATAATTTGAATAACTTATTAGGGTAAAAGTTATCCTTTGGGTTATGCATACAAATCATTTCTGTTTATGGATGAAAAAAGGATTATAGAATATATTCAGGGAAATTATATTCCAGAGAATGAGTTAATTGAGATATTGGACTGGATTGAGTATTCCGAAGAAAATCAAAAAAAATACAATGAACTGAAAAAGCTATGGGTAATTACTGGCCTAAGTAACGTGAACCGGATGGGAACTAAAAGATTCTTCACTGTCCCTGATAAAACAAAAACATTCAATATTCAAGCTGTTAAGCAACTAATTAAATATGCTGCAGTAATCGTATTGGCTTTTATTACAGGAGCTTTTTCCTTTTATCTTATCAATAAAAGTAATACTTCACCATTTGCTGAAGTTTTTAATGAGATCTATGTTCCTAATGGAGAAAAATCAATGGTGACATTGTACGATGGAACAGAGGTGTGGCTTAATTCAGGAACAACATTCAGATATCCTGTTGTCTTTAACAAAAATACCCGAAATGTTTTTATTGATGGTGAAGCATTCTTCAATGTAGCCAAAAGCAAAGAAATTCCTTTCTATGTAAATGCAGGGGATATGCATGTGAAAGTGCTGGGAACAAGTTTTAATGTTTATGCCTATCAGGATGAGAATGTTTTGCATGCTACTCTTGAAGAAGGGTCTGTAAGTATTTCTGTTACAGGAAGTAAAAAGAATATCAGCCTAAGCCCGGGAGAGCAAATCTCATATTACACAGAAACAAGGGAGTATGAGTTATCTGGAGTTGATGTAGGGTTGTTTACTTCCTGGAAAGAAAATATGCTACGTTTTGAAAATGCAGAATTGGCTGAAATCTTAAAGAAAATGGAGCGGTGGTATGATGTGAAAATGAAAATTGATGAAAATTTTGATACTTCACCACGCTATACGATTACGATTAAAACTGAAAGTTTAAGGGAAATGCTTGATGTATTATCCCTTACTACTCAGATGAACTATGAGATTAAAAATAATGAAGTAAAAATAGTTAAGAATTAAAAAAAGGAAAGTGCAGTAACACTTCCCTTTTTAATCTCATGCAGTAACATGAGAAAACGTTAAATCCCTCTGACAAGGGATATGTATAACTGTTAATTATCACAAATTTATGAAAAAAAAATGGTTTAATGGCAAGGCCTTTTTAAAGGTTTTGTTTAAATGGTTACGATTTATGAAATTGACCTTATTTGTGCTATTAATCACTTTTATGCATCTCAATGCAAGTGTTTATTCACAGCAAACTAAACTGAACTTATCTCATAAGAATGAAACAGTTCGTGAGATATTGAAAGACATTGAAGATCAAAGTGAATTTTTCTTCTTGTATAAGAATGATGAAATTGATGTTAACCGAAAGGTAAGTATTAAACTTGAAGATGGTTCCATCATCAATGTACTCAATCAGCTTTTCGAAAAAACGGATGTTAAGTATGAAATACATAACCGTCAGATTATTTTGAAGGTTGAATCATCTTCAAAACAAAGTAGGGAAGCAGATATCAATGGAAAAGTTACCGATTCATCCGGCCAACCCCTTCCAGGTGTTTCAATTGTTTTGAAAGGAACAACAACAGGTACCATTTCAGACAGCGATGGGAGCTTTAATTTGTCTAATGTTTCTGAAAGCGCAACCCTGGTATTCTCGTTTGTTGGGATGCGGACACAAGAAGTTGCTGTTGCAGGTCAAACAAGTTTTAACATTACGATGGAAGAAGATGCCATTGGCCTGGAAGAAGTGGTAGCCATTGGTTATGGAACTGTGAAAAAGAGTGATTTGACAGGTTCGGTATCTTCTTTAAAAAATGATGATTTTAACCAGGGAGCTATTTCTTCTGTTGACGAAGCTATGCAGGGAAGGATTGCAGGTGTTTTAGTTTCACAAACGAGTGCTGAACCAGGTGGTGGGTTATCCATCCGTATCCGGGGAGCCAGTTCAATAAATGCTGGGAATGAACCGCTATACGTGATAGATGGAATGCCCATTGACAACAGTGAAATGCTTTCATCTTCTGCCTCCAGTGGAATTGTTGCCCAGGTAGGTCGTAACCCAAACCCGACAAATCCTTTAAATTCTTTAAACCCGGGTGATATTGAATCAATCGAAATACTAAAAGATGCATCTGCAACAGCGATTTACGGTTCCAGGGGGGCAAATGGTGTTATCCTGATAACTACAAAAATGGGTAAGAAAAATAAATTAAGTATCAATTATGATACTTACGGTGGATTACAGACCGTAGACAAAAAAATTGATTTATTGTCAACCTCAGAATATATTCAAGCTATAAATGATATTTCAATGGATATGGGAAATGAACCCATTTTTTCATCAAATGATATTTCCCAGGTAGGAAAAGGGACAGATTGGCAGGATGAAGTATTTCGGGATGCATATGTATTAAATCATAATTTATCTTTAAGAGGAGGTGTAAACGATACAAAATATTTCATGTCTGTCAATTACTATGATCAGGACGGTGTTGTTGAGCATTCAGGAATAAAAAAATATATTGCAAGATTAAATATTGAACAGAAGATTGGTGAGAAATTCCAAATTGATTTTAATATTAATGCAAGCCAGCTCAATTCCGACAATGCAATAAGAAGTGTCGCAATCAATGAACAAGCCGGGGTTATTAATTCGGCTTTGTTATATGATCCTACATTGCCGGTCAGAAATGAAGATGGCACTTTTGTCCGCTCGCCTGATTTAACCATTAATAACCCGGTAAGTGTCCTGGAAGGTATAAGCAGTATCAATAAAACAAGCAGGGTTTTTGGAAATATTTCGCTTGAGTATGATATTTTAGATTCCTTTTCAACGAAATTAAATTTTGGAACCGATCGCCATATTGGACGAAGGGACCTGTATAACTCCAGGTTAACAATTCATGGCGCAGCAAGTGGCGGAATTGCAGATATTTCATCTTTGGAAAGATCAAATACATTGGTTGAATACACCTTAAGCTATGATAAAATAGTTAATGATTCACATCATTTAACTGTTTTGGGAGGGATTACATACCAGGATTTCATTAACAGGTCTTTTTCTGCGGGGATAGCTGGTTTCCCAACCGATGTTTTGGGAACAGACAATTTAAACCTGGGGAACACGGAATTAGCAAGTGTTAGCAGCAATAAAAACGGGTACACTTTGCTTTCGTATTTAGGCAGGATAAATTATGCTGTTCGTAACAAATACCTTTTTACAGGCTCAATAAGAGCTGATGGTTCCTCACGGTTTGGTGAAAATAATAAGTATGGTTATTTCCCTTCATTTGCATTTGCATGGAAATTATCCGAAGAGCAGTTTATACCCAATCTGTTTGATCTGTTAAAATTCAGATTATCCTGGGGTATTACAGGAAACCAGGAAATATCAAACTATGCATCATTAACAACTTATTCTGCCGGTAATACGGCACTTTTAGGAAACTCGCTGCAAGTTAGTACGAATCCGTCCAGGGTGGCAAACCCGGATTTGAAATGGGAATCAACAGAACAATTCAATGTAGGAATTGATTTTTCACTACTTAATTACAAGTTGTCCGGGACTGTTGATTATTTTATCAAAAACACAAAAGATATGCTTTTGCGGTTACCTCTTCCCATGTCATCCGGATTTAATTCCATACTTTCCAATACAGGTTCAATGCAAAATAAAGGACTGGAAATTATGTTGTCATCAAGAAATATGACAACGAGTAGTTTTTCGTGGCGCACGACCTTAAACCTGGCAACTCTTAAAAATGAAGTTCAGGATATAGGGGCCCTGGAATCGATTATTATGGGAGGAATTCAAAATGTTGGAAATACGACTATTGTGAAACCCGGGTATCCTTTAAATGCGTACTATGGTTATCAAATCACAGGCATATTTCAATCGGAGGATGAAGTTGCCAACTCTTCCCAACCCCTTTCAAAACCGGGATATCCAATTTTTCAAGATATAAACGATGATGGAGCGATAACCCCGGCCGATCAGCTTGTGTTAGGGGATCCTTTCCCTGACCTGACATTTGGGTTAAGCAATTCGTTCACTTACAAGAACTTTAAACTTGATATTTTCTTTCAAGGACAGACCGGAGCCGAATTATTGAATAATAATGCGATTGAAAGTATGTATCCGTCAAATTTCAGAAGAAACAGGATCGCAGAACAGATTATAAACAGATGGACCCCCGATAATACAGATACAAAGTGGCCATCAGCAGTACAACCAAGTTCGTATGATGGGGGCAAGGTTAGTAATTTAGTGGTTGAGGATGCTTCTTATCTCCGGTTAAAAACAGTACGGTTGGATTATAGTATTCCGGTTAAAAATTCCAGTTTTTTATCCGGTTTAACGATTTACGTGTCTGCTCAAAATTTACTGACTATTACCAATTACAGCGGTTTTAATCCTGAAGCAAATGCTTTTGGAAGAAGTAATGTGAGGGTTGATTATAACTCTTATCCACTGGCCAAAGTTTTTTTATTAGGATTAAATGTTGAACTATAAATCAGATTAGTTATGAAATCAAAATACATCAGATATTTACTTGTTTGCACAATGACAATCGGTTTTTTACCCGGATGCGAAGAACCTTTAGTTGAGGAAGTGTACTCCGAACTCGCACCGGGCAATTACTTAAAAACAGAGGAAGGTTTAAATTCCGTACTAAACGGGGCATATTACTATTCCCAGTTTCATTATCAGGATTTTGCAAGAAGGATTTTAACTTCAATGTTTACAGCGGGATATGCCTGGGGACAAGGTGGAGGATTTGAATCAGGGGTCGCGATACCGCATATGAATTTTACCTGGGACTCTAACAACAGTTATTATAGATTTGTATGGGCAGACGCGTATCTTGCAATTCGTAATGCCAATATTATTCTTGATAATTTGGATAATGCTGAGTTTTCAGAAGGGAAAAAAACAATGATGAAAGCTGAGGCAAATGCGCTCAGGGGCTTTAATTATTCGTTATTATACCGGTTATTTGGAACTGTACCGGTATTTATATCTACCGAAACAACAGATTTAGAGAGAGGGAGAGCATCTGAAGAAGAATTATTTGCTGTTATAGAGAATGATTTATTGAATGCAGCCAATGATTTACCCTTAGTTCAGGATGAATTTGGAAGGATAACAAAAGGAGCCGCACTGGCTGCCCTTTCAAAATTTTATTTACAAACGAAACAATGGGATAAATGTGTTGATGCTACAAAACAAATTATTGAATCCAAACAATATGAATTGGTAGCTGAATATAAAAACATATTTAGCCTGGAAAATGAGCAGAATAAGGAAATGATATGGGTTCATCCAAACCAAACTGCGCCCAGGGATGTCTCTCAACAATTAATTGGGTTAATTTTGCCTACCGATTATCCATTACTGCCCAATCAGGCTACGTGGGCTGCTAAATGCTATATATATGATGACTTTATAGATTCTTTTGAACCCAATGATACAAGAAAGGATTTATTTGTTCAATCCTATGTAAATAAATCTGGAAATACCATAGTTGGGTATGGAAACGATAAATCCCTGTGCCTTAAATTTGAACCAGACCCAAATGCTGTTTCGGTATTCAATGGGCATGATATGCCTGAAATTAGATATGCTGATATTCTCTTAACACGTGCAGAGGCTTTAAATGAACTAAATGGCCCCAACCAGGAAACAATTGACCTGATCAATCAGGTTAGGTTTAGAGCTGGCCTGGAAAATGTATTATTAAGTGATTTTGCAAATAAGGATGAATTAAATGAATTAATTCTGTTGGAAAGATCGCATGAATTGTATTTTGAAGCAAAAGATCGTGAAGATTTAATCCGGTATGATCAGTTTATTGATAATGCTAAAGCCCGTGGTGTGACAAACGCGAGTGATCATCATAAATTATATCCAATCCCACAGGTGGAAATTGATGCAAATTCTGATTTAGACCAAAACGAAGGATATTGAATCAGTGATACTATAATTTCAGGATCCGGCAACCGCCGGAGAACTGAAATTATCTAAGTCGAACTGATCCCGATCGCTATCGGGACTTCGGGTTTTATGGTGGCATAAGGGTGTCATCTTTCAAAAAGATGACACCTATTGCTTACAGAAACAAGAAGGTTCCTGAACCCTGCCCAAGGAGGCAAATTCTGAAATTTGCCCTGGTAGGGTAACTTTATTAACTTAAACCGCATAACAGGTCATAATAAAATAGTAAGAATGAAGAATAGAATTAAATACAGCGTCCTGATTTTTGTTATAAGCATATATGTTCAATCCCTTGCAGTAGAAAAAAGTAACTCACACGCCCCTAATTTTATAATCATTTTTGCTGACGATATGGGATATGGGGATATCGGGGTATTTGGCCATCCAACCATTAAGACACCTAGCCTGGACCGATTGGCATTTGAAGGGCAGAAATGGACCAATTTCTATGTTGCTGCTTCTGTTTGTACACCATCCAGGGCCGGACTGTTAACAGGAAGGTTACCCATACGCTCGGGTATGTGCAGTGAAAAGCGCCGGGTGCTTTTCCCGGATTCAAACGGGGGGCTTCCTGAAAAAGAAATAACGATGGCCACTGCATTAAAAGAAGCGGGTTATGCAACTGCCTGTATCGGAAAGTGGCATCTTGGGCACCATCCTCAATATTTACCAACTTCCCATGGGTTTGACTATTATTTTGGAATACCGTATAGTAATGATATGGACCGGGTTGGAGGTGGAAACTATTGGGAAGCTTGTTCGAACCCTGAAATTGATTATTTCAATGTTCCGCTAATGAGAAATAATGAAATTGTTGAAAGGCCTGTAAATCAAATTACCATTACAAAACGTTATACAGAGGAGGCGGTGAAATTTATTCATCAAAATAAAGAGAAACCGTTTTTCATTTATTTAGCCCATTCCATGCCCCATGTCCCCTTATTCAGATCAGAAGAATTTGAGAATAAAAGTTTGCGGGGTATTTATGGTGATGTAATTGAAGAGCTGGACTGGAGTGTTGGTGAATTAATTAAAACTTTGAAAGTAACGGGTTTAGAAAAAAATACGATTGTTGTATTTACTTCGGATAATGGTCCCTGGCTCGAATTCAAGACGGATGGTGGATCTGCGGGCTTATTATCTGGTGGAAAAGGAGGGACTTATGAAGGAGGGATGAGGGAACCCACTATTTTCTGGTGCCCTGAAATCATTAAGCCAGGTGTAATTGCAGAATTGGGTACAACAATGGATTTACTACCTACATTTTTGAAATTGGCAAATGTTTCACTTCCATCGGACAGGGTTTATGACGGGTTCAATATTTATCCTGTTTTATCAGGAAAAGGGGAAAGCCCGCGCGATGTTGTTTTTTATTATCGGGGAACTGAAGTATATGCAGTTAGAAAAGGTGAATTCAAAGCGCATTTTATAACCCAGGCTGAATATGGAAGTGATGTTAAACGATTTCATGACCCACCATTGCTTTTCAACTTAAATATTGATCCTTCTGAGAAATTTAATGTGGCTAACAATCATCCTGAAGTTATAGATGCAATAAATCAGACTTTAGAACAACATTTAAAAACCATTATTCCCGTTGAGAATCAACTTGAAAAATAAACCACTATGCGTTGAAAATACATCGATTTAACAGATGAATGAAATTCATTAACAACTCAATTGATAAAACCAGCCTGGAAGCCAGAAGTTGGAAAGATAATAACAATGACAAATTAACTAATGACGAATGACCAATTACTAATAGCAAGTTTTCAGTCACAGTTACAGTTGGCAGTTTTTGGGATAAAACAACAAATAATCAATGACCAAATGACAATGAATGACAGATTACTGGAGGCCAGGAGTTGCCTGTCTGACGGTAAGCAGGGATGTCACTAGTGTCGTGTCACGCCTGAAATGACGGATAAAGTCGCTTTAGTTTTATCCTTGCATCTTCTGCCGTAAATTGCCAGCTAATTGAAGCGTTCAAACCATTTCGATATTTTTGCCATGCCATTACTTCTTTTTGTACAGTTTCGATATTGTCTATCCTTCTGTTTAGGCACTGGCCTTGGAGCACATTCAGTTCTATCTCGGCCATGTTGAGCCAGGAGCCGTGTTTTGGGGTATAAATAAAATTGAACCTTTTAACCAACCGGTTTGCTTCTTCAGGCTCAAATACTTCATATAAGGACCCAGGCTGGTGTGTGTTCAGGTTGTCCATGACCAGGTTTATGGTTTTTGCTTCTTTATAGTACTCATCAGCAATTGAACGAACAAACAATGCCCAGTCCTTTTTGGTCTTGGTCCCTGTTACCTGTACGAACCTTTTACCCCTCAACGGTTCATTGGCCATAAATATATTACACATCCCACATCTCGCGTATTCATAATCTATTTTCTTTTCACTGCCCGGTTTCATTGGGATGCTGCCCCTTGTTTCCTTGATCAACTGTTTTGGGGACTCATCCATACATACCACTGGAAAGTCAGGGTCGTACGGTAGCTTGTAAATTTCCAATACCTTTTCCATATCTGCAACGAATTGTCCATTTCTTGCACGTCCTATCACCCATCCTTTAACTTTCCAGGGTTTAAGTTCGTTTTTTTTAATGTCCGCCGTACTGTTTCATACGATACCGACTCTACATATTTCAACTCTACCATTTGATCTGCCAATAACCGGAGCGACCATTGCGAAAAACCTTCTGGTGGGCCAGAGCAACATAACGCAACCAGTTTTGCTTCTGCATCACCATCGATTATTCTTTTATGGTACTTTTCGCTAACTTCCGTTTTTCCATAAAGGGCTATCCCCAAACCTTCTTCTACAAATGTTTTCTTTACCCTGTCTATCGTACGGTCCCCGATCTGTAAAACTTTGGCAACGTCTTCATTTCTTATTTTATTTCCATGTTCACCTTCGTCACAGTTTAGGAGGATGAGCGCATTTCTGATAACCTGGGCCCTTCGCTTCCCTTTTTTTACAATGTCATGAAGCTCCTCTCTTTCCGGGCCACTTAGTGTAACTTTAAATTTTCTCATCGTTTCTTTCAAAGTTACAAATTAATAATTAACCGTCAAAATAAGTGTGACACGACACTGGTCAATTGACAGATGACAGAAGGGACCAACAATTTCAAGTTCTTCACTCTTAAAGCACAAACAATAGGGTGGGTCTCATTTAGCAACCAAGTATTTCTTACTTTGATGTTAATGCGTAAAACTAAAAAAGTATTATAAAATAACGTGAGTTTTGGATTCAATAAATTGATTTCCAGCGGATTATGGTATTTATTTGTATTAATCCCTGTTCGCGTCTTTGCAAATCCTTATGGTCTTTGCGGTTTATTTATTTGGCATTGATAGGTTCATATTTAAAAATAACATTTGAAGAACGAATTTCAGGTTTTGTTAGGAAATCACTTATATCAATTTAATGTTGCGTGGGTAATTTTACATAGGTATGAGTTAACAAATGTTATATAACAAGTTTTTGAGGTCGTAAATTACGTATTTGATGCTCAGGCTGTTGTTGTATATTTGTTTACACGACCTGTTAAAACATGTTAAGATGTTTTTTTCAACATACCAAAACAAGATTTGATATGTTATATTAATTGAGTCAAAAAACAATAAAAACGTTCAAGAAGTATGTTTGATTACGCTAAAGTAATTCTACCCAAGGTTAGTTTTAGTCGCGATTTATTCCGCAAGGAATTAGCAAAGTGTGCTGGCTGGGTAGAGCCAGAAGATCAACCTGATTTTCGCGAGTGGTGTGAAGAAAGTTTTGGGGACATGTACCCTGAGATTTTAGAAGAAGTTTTAACAACAAAAGCTGCATAGTATTTAACCAAGGCCTCCAGGTGAGGCCTATTTTTTTATTATAATCTATAAAACCACTTTTTTGATGGTGGTCATGTTTAAACGGCTATGCCTTGATTTTCTCAACCTGTCATAGGACTAATTTCCAATAACCAATATTGAATAATGAATTTCCAAATATCAGGAATCAAACAGGTTTATTATAATCTATAAAACCAGCTCCTTTGTTGTTGGTGATTTTTAAAGGGCTGTGCCTTGATTTTCAACCCAAAAGATGACACCCCTGTACATGCCGGTTAACCGGCATCTGTTCCCAATATCCCGTAGGGATTAAATAGTTGTAGCACCGGGTTTTGTCTGGCTTTAGGCGGACTTACCCGGTGTTGGGATTCAAAAATCAATCCACCGGAAATATCAAGTGATCCTTTATTGTCTTTAAAATAAGGGGATTTGGCTTGCTCAAAAATGAGATTTTACTGAATCAGTTAATAGGATGTTTTATACCAACAAAATAAGCAACGTTTTAAGCAAAGAAAAGGCCCTCACATTTGTGAAAGCCTTTATAATTATTCGAATTGATTGATTATCCGCATTTAGAAGAACCACAGTCCGGACAGGTTAAACAACCTTCCTGATAAATCACATTATCAGATCCGCATTCCCCGCAAGTTGCTCCATCTACAACGGTTCCGTTCGGAATATATTTTTTCAGTGCACGGGCTACACCAGCTTTCCAGCTGTTGATAGTATCATTGTCGAGTTGGAGGCTGGTGACAGTATCAACAACCTTATGGATTGGCATTCCATGGCGTAAAACACCTGAAATTAATTTAGCATAGTTCCAGAAAACAGGGTTGAATTTGTATGATAACCCTTCGATTGTTGTTTTGTAGCCACGCTTATTTGTGTATTGGAAATCGTAACGGGAATTTCCTTCTTCATCGCGACTTTTAATAATTTTACCTTTCGTAACTGAGCGTGGTAGAAGAATTCCATCTTCATCATCCTGCAAACCGGTAAAGATTTCATAAGGTTGATCACCAACAACTCCAATAAATGCTACCCATTTATCTTTATTGTTTTGGAAACGAACTACGTCAGCTTCAAGCTCATCTGGCCGTTTTGTTGGGAAATAGGCATCATCTTCTGTCTTTTCTTCTTCTTTATTTGAAATAAGGACACCAGAGCGTGACCCATCCCTGTAAACAGTCACCCCTTTACATCCGCTTTTCCATGCTTCGAAGTAAAGACGTCCGACAAGCTCTTCTTCAACATCAGCAGGAAGGTTGATTGTAACACTAATTGAGTGGTCTACCCATTTTTGGATACGGCCTTGCATACGTACTTTGTTCAACCAGTCAACATCATTTGAAGTTGCTTTGTAATATGGTGATTTAGCAATTAGCTCATCAATTTCTTCCTGGCTGTAGTTTTTGGTTGTATCCAGCCCGTTAGCCTCCATCCAGTCTACAAACTTATGGTGGAATACAATGTATTCTTCCCAGCTATCCCCAACCTCGTCAACAAAGTCAACACGTACATTTTTATCGTTTGGATTTACCTTACGGCGACGCTTGTAAACAGGCATAAATACTGGCTCAATCCCGGAGGTTGTTTGTGTCATCAAACTTGTTGTTCCTGTAGGGGCAATAGTTAATAACGCAATATTTCTACGACCATATCTCAACATATCTTTATAAAGCTTCTCGTCTTGTTCCTTGATACGGTTGATTAACGGATTGTTTTTTTCACGTTCTGCATCGAAAATTAAGAAAGCACCTCTTTCTTTTGCCATTTTAACAGAGGAACGATAAGCTTCAACGGCTAAAGTTTTGTGGATTTCTTCACTAAAATCAGTTGCTTCTTCAGTTCCGTATCGAAGTCCCAATGCAGCTAGCATATCACCTTCTGCAGTGATGCCAACACCTGTACGGCGGCCTTCACGTGCTTTGGTTTGGATTTTTTCCCAAAGCTTGCGTTCGATGAATTTAATCTCTTCGCTTTCAGGGTCGTCGTCAATTTTTTCTATAATACCATCAATCTTCTCCAGTTCAAGGTCAATGATATCATCCATTATACGTTGTGCGTAACCAACGTGCTCTTTGAATTTTGGAAAATCGAACTTGGCGTTGCTTGTAAAAGCATTTTCAACATATGAAAATAAATTGATGGCTAACAAACGACAGCTGTCATATGGACAAAGTGGAATTTCCCCACAAGGATTTGTTGAAACTGTTTTATATCCTAAATCAGCATAACAATCAGGTACAGACTCTTTAGTAATTGTGTCCCAGAAAAGAATTCCAGGCTCTGCTGATTTCCAAGCATTGTGAACAATCTTCTTCCAAAGGTTCTCTGCGTTGGTTTCGCGAACGAAAGTTGGCTTTTCTGCTTCAATTGGATATTGTTGAGAATAAAGCTCACCACTTTCCACTGCCTGCATGAAATCATCATGAATTTTAACTGAAACATTAGCACCAGTTACTTTACCTTGTTCAAGCTTGGCGTCAATAAACTGTTCCGAATCCGGATGTTTAACAGATACTGAAAGCATCAAGGCCCCGCGTCTGCCATCCTGGGCAACCTCGCGGGTAGAGTTTGAGTAGCGTTCCATAAAAGGAACGATACCGGTAGAAGTTAATGCACTATTTTTTACCGGGGATCCTTTCGGACGGATGTGTGAAAGATCGTGCCCAACACCACCACGGCGTTTCATCAACTGTACTTGTTCCTGATCAATTTTAAGGATTCCACCGTATGAATCAGAATCACCTTCGTTTCCAACTACAAAACAATTGGAAAGGGAGGCGACTTGATAATCATTGCCTATACCGGTCATTGGCCCTCCTTGGGGAACAATGTATTTAAAGTCTTTTAATAGCTGATAGATTTCATCAGCGTTCATTGGGTTTTCATATTTTTTTTCTATTCTAGCAATTTCCTTTGCTAACCGCTTATGCATTTCATCCGGGGTACATTCATAAATGTTCCCGAAAGAATCTTTTAAAGCGTATTTATTCACCCAGACCCGTGCCGCCAGATCATCTCCTTTGAAATACTCAAGAGAAGCATTGAACGCTTCGTCTTGAGAAAAAATTTTCCTGCCCTTTTTGGGCTCAACTGCCACATTTTTGAAAGCCATAAACCAAAATTAAAAAAAGAGTTGTTGTTAACTGATTGTAAACATGAATTAAAACAGGTTCCTTTTCCCTCGAATTTGCTACATGCAATATAGTGATGGATTGAAAAAAATGGAATACTAAAAATTGAATTTGGTTTAAAAGTTATCAACTAAAAAGTGTTAGTTGGAAGATAATCAGCAAGATAGGTTTTTGATAATTAAGAAAAGTTTACCAAAAGTGAAAGTTTTTGTTATCGGAGCAGGGACAAGTTTGCAGAACATTAAGACAAGTGCTTTTAAAATCAGACTAATACGAGTAGTTTTCAAAAATAGTTTCAATAAATTCTTAATTGTTAAAAACTTTTTCGAAAATGCGTTGTGTAGCTCCAATGTTTTGGGCCATAAAGGCATGGCAGTTTTTTGAAATTTCTTCTCGCTCTTTCTTACTATTTAAAAGTCTGTTTAATATGTTATTTAATTCTTCTTGGTTAGAAACTGAGAATGAAATGTTGTTTTTAATAAGATTTACTGCTTCTTGAAATTTATGATAATTAGGGCCGAAAAGCACCGGGATGTTATAAATTGCGGCTTCTAATGTATTGTGAATTCCAACTCCGAAACCACCACCGATGTAAGCAATATCTGCATATCGATAAATACTGGATAGGAGTCCGATTGAATCAATAATTAAAAATTGAGAATTAGAAAAGTCCTTGTTTTTTGCTTCAGAATATTTGATTGTTTTGTTGCCAAGTAAAGCTTCCAGCCGTTTTATATTTGAGTCTTTTACTTCATGTGGGGCAAAGACAAATTTTACAGAATGATTGTTTTTTGCAAAAGCTGCAAGCAATTTCTCATCTGGTTCCCACGAGCTGCCTGCAATAACCAATTTGTGATTTCCTTTAAATTTTTCAATTAGAGGAAGGTCTTTTCTTGCAGAAGCAATCTCGGCAACACGGTCAAAACGGGTATCGCCTGTGATCATTGCATGGTTAATACCAATGTTTTTTAATAAATCAGCAGACTCCTGGTTCTGTACAAAAAAGAAGTTTACTTTATTTAATAGGTTTCGGTACCATCGGCCTCTACTATTTTGTTTGAAAAACAATTGATCTTTTCTAAAAATAACAGACACCATATACAATGGAATGTTTTGCTCATTAGTCAGGGTAAAATAATTCTTCCAGAATTCATATTTTACAAAGAATACTTTTTCCGGCTTCACCAGTTCCAGGAATTTCCCTGCATTTCGTTTTGTATCTGACGGCAAGTAACATATGTAATCTGCACCTTCGTAGTTTTTTCGAACCTCATATCCGGATGGGGAGAAAAATGTTAGCAGGATCCTGTAATTTGGGTGGGTGGCTTTAATCTTCTCAATCAACGGCCGGCCTTGTTCAAACTCTCCCAATGATGCCGCATGTACCCATACGATTGGCTTATCGGTTTTAAGTGTATCTTGTAAATATGGGAAAGCAGACTTTTGGCCTTTATGCCACAGCTGTGCCTTCTCGTAAAAAGGAGATGCCAGCCACGCTGCAGCCTTATAAAACCAAATCCCGAGTTGATAAATTAGATTCATGATTGCAATTCAAATGTCGGCGTAAAAGTAATGAATTGTTGATTACAGTCTCTCAGTCCTGACTTTGTAAATACCCAACATCTTTTTTCAAGGTAGCTTGCTGTGAAGCTTCAACAGCCAATTGGTCACAACGTTCATTCCCGGGAATATTTGCATGTCCCTTCACCCAAACGAACTTAATCTGATGTTTTTTGTAGACGTCCAGGAAACGGGTCCACAGGTCCGCATTTTTCTTTCCTTTGAACCGTTTTTTTAACCAAGCCCAAACCCAGCCTTTTTCAACAGCATCTACTACATATTTGGAGTCAGAGTAAATCGTAACTTCGCTGTTAGGTACGCGTAGTGCTTCCAATCCAACAATTACGGCAAGTAACTCCATGCGGTTGTTGGTGGTAAGTTCATATCCTTCGGAAAGCTCTTTTCTGTACTGACCGGACATTAATACAATCCCATAGCCTCCCGGGCCTGGATTGCCCCTGGCTGCTCCATCAGTATAAATTGTAATTTTTGGTGGGTTGCTCATTCTGTTTTTTCTTTCCGCCAAATATACAAAATCAAAAGAGGGCGATCTGCAATTGATCACCCTCTTTCAGAAAATTTTATTAATGTATTTATTTTACAAGTGTCATTTCATCAATTAAATGAGTAGCACCCGCAAACTTATCAATAACCCACAATACAAAACGAATATCAACATTGATACATTTTTGTAGTTCAGGTTCAAATGCAAGGTCACCACTCATAGCTTCCCAGTTTCCGTCAAAAGCACAACCAATTAATTCGCCTTTGCTGTTAATAACCGGGCTTCCTGAGTTACCTCCGGTAATATCATTATTGGTTATGAAACAGGTGTGAAGTGTTCCGTCAGCGTCGGCATACTGTCCGTAGTCCCCGGCAAAATAAAGTTCTTTCAGTTTCGCAGGCACATCAAACTCAGGATCACCGGGAATCTCTTTTTCAATATATCCTTTCAATGTGGTGAAATAATTATAGTGAACTGCGTCGCGGGGAATGTAGTCGCTAACTGTACCGTAAGTCAAACGCATGGTCGAGTTCGCATCCGGGTAGAAGTTTTTGTCTTTGTACATCTCCATAAGACCAGCAACAAACAAACGACGGCCTGTTAGCAATTCATCTGTCGTTTCTTTCATTTTGCTTCCAACAAGATCCATGGTCTTGAAAACATTTTTAGCAGTAGCGAAAGCAGGGTCTTTTTTCAGTGTTTTTAGTTTTGGGTTTGCAAGAAATTCTTTCATGCTTTGTTTATCTGCAAAAACAGTCTTCCTGAACATGTCTTCAGTGAATGCATCGAAATCACCTTTGAATTTTTCATTTACGGTTTTGAAAAATTCAGGATGATAAATTGAAGAAACATTCTTTTTATAAAGTTTTAGAAGTGCTGCGGTTACCTTTTGGTCGGTTTCAGCATCATAATCTTTGAAAAAATCATCGAGTTCTTCTTCCAGATGTTCGATGTTGCTTTCAATGCGATCTTTGTTATCTCCAGACTCCAGGGCAGAAAACAGGCTTTTTGCTCCATAGGCATAGTAGAAGATTTCAGGACCACGAATCATTGATTCAAGCAAGTATTCATAGGCTTTTTCATCTTCAATATTTTCGTAGGCATAGAAAATGTATTCTAAAGCTTTCCCGTATTTTTCTTTACGATCTTCATTTTGGTTTACCCACTTTGTGAAATCATCTTCAATCGCTTTTTTCTTTTCAATTACATTAAGGGCTTGCAACCCTTTGTTTTGACCAATGCTGTATTTGTAATAGTTGGAACTTCTTGCATATTTTGATGCATACTGGATACGGGCCTTTTGACTAGTACCCATATATTCCTTAAGGATTTCAAGTTTTTTGGAGCGAACCTGAACACGAACAGGGTTGGTAACCGTCATGGTGTAATTAACACCAATTGATGATTTGTAACGGTTTGTTGAGCCAGGGTAGCCCATAACCATTGTGAAGTCACCTTTTTTATATCCTTTTAAAGAAATAGGTAAATGATGTTTGGGTTCGTAAGGGACATTGTCTTCTGAATAATCCGCTGGTTTGCCATCAGGGCCACAATAGATGCGGAATAATGCAAAGTCTCCGGTATGACGAGGCCACATCCAGTTATCAGTATCGCCACCAAATTTGCCAATTGAAGCAGGAGGTGCACCAACTAAACGTACATCGCGGAAAGTCTCATATACAAATAAATAGTAACGATTTCCTTTAAAAAGTGCCTGGACTTTTGCATCGTAATGGTTGTCTTTGATTGCTTCTTTTTGAATTTCGAAAGATTTTTTCTGAACCTCGGTTTTGCGTTCATCATAATCAGCATCAGCATCAAGATCACCAAGTACTTTTTCAGTTACATCTTCAACACGAACTAAAAATGAAACTGTTTTACCGGGATTAGGTAGTTCTTCGTCGAAAGATTTTGCCCAAAATCCATCTTTCAAATAATCATTTTCAACAGAACTATGTGCCTGAATTTCACCAAAACCGCAATGGTGGTTTGTTAGCATTAATCCTTTTGGTGAAATTAATTCACCTGTACAAGAACCGCGATCAAGGGAAACAACAGCATCTTTTAAACTTGAATTATTGATATTGTAGATGTCATCTGCAGTCAACTCACATCCCATTTGTTGCATTTCGCTGATGTTCAATTTATGCACCAACGATGGCAACCACATACCCTCATCTGCTTTAGATGATATTATAATTGTCAGGGTACAAATTACTAATAAAAACTTCTTCATTCTCTATTTAATATTTAAGATTAGTATCGTAAAAAGCACAAAGATAGATATATCTCTTTTTCAACAAATCGTTTTTATAACATGATGTCAAATAAAACAATTATCCAATTTGTTGGCAGACTTGCTTTTTCATTACAAACAATTATAATGAATAATATCATGATATTCCGAAAATGATTAACAGATCATTTAATATTGAGTTTTTGACAGCATGAAATAATCCTATCTTTGCTGAAAATTTTTAAGATAAAAAATGAATTCTGGAAAAGTACGGGTACGTTTTGCTCCAAGTCCTACAGGCCCTTTACATATGGGAGGTGTACGCACAGCACTGTTTAATTATTTGTTTGCCAAAAAACATGGTGGGGATTTTTTACTTCGAATAGAAGATACAGATCAAACACGTTATGTGCCAGGAGCTGAGGATTACATTATTGAAGCTTTAAAATGGTGCGGGCTTAATCCAGTAGAAGGTCCTGGGATTGGAGGGGATTTTGGGCCTTACCGCCAGAGTGAACGTAAGGAAATTTACAAGCAATATGCTGATCAGTTGATCGAAAGTGGAAATGCATATTATGCATTTGATACTCCGGAAGAGTTAGATAAACTTCGTGCAGAAGCTGAAGTTAAAAAAGAGGTTTTCTCATATGATATGCACACCAGAGGTAAGTTGAATAACTCTTTGGTGCTGTCAGAAGAAGAAGTGAAAGGGAAAATTAGCTCAGGCGAACCATACATCATTCGGTTTAAAATGCCAGAGAATGCCGATGTTGTTGAGAAAGATCTTATTCGTGGCGAAGTGAAATTTAATACAGCTCAGCTTGATGATAAAGTTCTTTTTAAAGCTGATGGAATGCCAACCTATCATTTGGCTAATGTAGTTGATGATCATTTGATGCAGATTTCTCATGTGATTCGTGGCGAAGAGTGGTTGCCATCCATGCCATTGCATATCTTGCTTTATGAAGCATTGGGTTGGCGTGAAAACAGACCGCAGTTTGCTCATTTGCCACTTATTTTAAAACCTACAGGAAAAGGGAAATTGAGTAAGCGTGATGGCGACAAAATGGGCTTTCCTGTTTTTCCATTGTTGTGGACTGACCCAAAATCAGGAGATGTTTCCCGCGGCTATCGGGAAGACGGGTATTTCCCGGAAGCATTTGTTAATTTACTTGCTTTACTTGGTTGGAATGCTGGCACAGAGCAGGAGTTTTTTAGCATGGATGAACTAATTGATCAATTTAGTTTGGAGCGTGTCGTAAAGTCGGGTGCAAGGTTTGATCCTGAAAAAGCGAAGTGGTTTAACCGCCATTATTTGCAAGAGAAAACAGCCAATGAATTGGGGGACTTATTTAAACCTGTTCTTGTTGAAAAAGGGATTGAAATAGAGACAAGGATGCTGATTAAAGTAATTGAGATGGTAAAGGAACGTTGCGGATTCGTTTCAGAAATTTGGGATCAGGCCGGTTACTTTTTTGAACCTCCTGCCAGTTACGATGAGAAGACTGTTAAAAAGAAATGGAAGGAAGATACCCCTGATAAACTAAATGCAATTATTGAAGTATTCCTTGCCGTTGAAAATTGGAACGCAGAACAAATCAAAGAAGCTTTTTCAGCTTTTATGAATAAAAAGGAATGGGGATTTGGTGTTGTAATGGTTCCTATACGTTTGGCTTTGGTTGGGAGCAGCCAGGGAGTAGATCTTTTTGATATTTGTGAACTAATTGGAAGGGATGAAACGATCAGCCGGATAAGAAAAGCAATTTTAACTATTGCTTAATTAATAATGCGAATCAAGAGTTGAAAATCTTGCCTTTAAATCCGGATTTCCCTGAATATTCAGCTTCAACCCTTGATTCACATTAATTGAGAAATTTGTTAAAGGTATAAGCGATTTTTCCGATAAAAATAATCAGTAGAATTTTCGAACCTATAAGGCTTTCCTTCCAAAAAAACAGCTTTTTAATGAAAAAATATTAAAATACTGTTAAAGTTTCCATATTTACATTTTTTTTAATAATAGAACTTTTCTGTCATTTTGTTACTTATTTGGCGGTTTTTTGAAGTCGGGGTTGCCATATTGTGTTAAAATTTGCTTTTTTTAATCAAAAAGATAAAAATATCTTAAGGTGACTTAATCTTTATTTTCAAGAGTGCTGTAATTCTGATGAATAACAAGAGTACCTATTATTTGAACTCTTAAAATTAAAAGTCATGAAAAGAATGTTTTTTACATTAGCACTAGCTGTGCTGGTAACGGGTCTTGTTTACGGAAATAAAAATGAATACGAGATCCCTTTGATTGGAGCTAAAGCTCCTTCTTTTTCTGCCAAGTCAACCGATGGCAAATTAAAATTCCCTAATGATTTTGGTAAAAGCTGGAAGATTTTATTCAGTCATCCACGTGATTTTACCCCTGTTTGTACTACAGAACTTCTCGAGCTTGCATATAAGCAAGGCGAGTTTGAAAAATTGGGGGTAAAACTTGCTGTAATATCAACAGATCTTTTATCTCAGCATGAAATGTGGAAAGCGCATCTTGAGGAGATAAATTATAAAGATCGGGGTACTGTGGAAATTAACTTTCCACTTATTGAAGATAATGAGGCAATTTACTCCCGAATGTATGGTATGATACATGAACCAACAAGTACAACAAGGGATGTCCGTGGAGTTTTCATTATTGATCCTGACAATATTGTAAGGACAATTAATTTTTACCCTATGGAAGTCGGCAGGAGCACAGATGAAATTATACGACTAGTACAAGCGCTCCAGACAACAGTGAAAACAGATTATTTTACACCTGCCAACTGGGAGAAAGGTAATGATGTTATTGTTCCCCATTTCCCTTATAAAAAACATGAAGTTGAAGCAGACCCAAGCATAAAAGATAATTTTTATCAAGTTGGGAACAGGGTCTGGTTTAAGAAAGCGGAAACTTTGGAATAAGATACTTAATACGATATTTTAAACGCAGAAAAGCCTTGCTCTAAAAGAAAAGCAAGGCTTTTTCTTATTAATTAACAAGTGCTTTATTGTACCATTACTGTATAATCATAGCTGGCTTTGTCGTCAGAAAGCACAACCAGGTAATTCCCTTTTTCCAATTTTGAAAGGTTCAACCCTTCATTGACTGAAAAAGTTTTTTCATATGACTTGTCATAAATAAGGGTTCCTGCATCGTAGATTGATAACTTAACATCGTTGTTTGAGTAGTTCAAATACGCAATGCGAAGAATGTTGTCCGAGAAAGTGAAAAAAGGTTTCACAATACTTCTTACTTTTCCAACAATGATTTTCTCATCATCAATACTAAATTCCCTTTCTCTAATTTCACCATCAATGTCTACAATCAGCTTGTAATCGCCAGACGCAAGCTCGGAGAAGTCGTATACTTTTGTGTACTCGTTGCTGTCCTTTATTTGCTTATTGTATAAAACATCTCCATCATAACTTTTGATGGTTATTTCGAATTTGCTTTCGGCATTATTCAAAATAGAAACAACTGCCCGTTCAGCAGTTAGGGGAAGAATGTTTACTTTAAGGTTTCCTGTTCCGGTTCCTAAGGCGATGTTTGCAATAACTGTTAAAGCAATCATCATGGTAATAGTCTTAATTGTTTTCATAGTTTTGAATTTTTAAGGGTTAAAAATTAACTACACTGCAAATTTATATGCTGTAGAGCATGTTTTTGGAAACTTTAAGTTAAGTAAGTGTTAATTTTTATGCTGCACAACATATAGGTAATCTTTATAGGAAGTGTGGGAATTGAAGAAGTATTCTTGAAAATTGAATTAGATTTAGTGCAAAATTGGAGTCAATGCAAATAAGAATTTTACAGCTACTTGAAGGGGCGAAGCAAGCAGAAGGGCTTACAGTTATTATAGATGTTTTCAGGGCTTTTTCTGTAGCCTGCTATGCGTTTGATGGGGGAGTCAAGAGAATTTATCCGGTTGGGGATATTAATCTGGCTTATAATTTGAAAAAGGAGAATCCGGATTATATTCTGGTTGGTGAGCGACATGAAAAAAAACCAGAAGGTTTTGATTTTGGAAATTCCCCTTCACATGTTTTAGCTGGGGAGCTAGTTGGAAAAACCATGGTGCATACAACTAGTTCTGGCACTCAGGGGATTGCAAATGCAATTAATGCAGGTGAAATAATTACAGGTAGTTTTGTAAATGCAGGTGCTATTATTGACTATGTAAGAATGAGGAACCCGAAAGTTTTATCATTGGTTTGTATGGGCTATGCTTGCCAGCATCCTACCGATGAAGACACCTTTCTTGCAGAATATATTCAAGCCAAGTTATTAGGTGAAGGTTTTGATTTTGAAACTGCTAAAGATAAGCTTAGGAAAGGGGCCGGAGCCAGGTTTTTTGTTCCTGAAAAACAAAGTTGGGCTCCTTCGGCAGATTTTGATTTATGCCTTGACTTAAATCGATTCCCGTTTGTTCTTAAAGTTGAAAAAAATAATGGGATAAATTATTTGGAAAAAATTGAACTTTAGTAATTACTTTAATTGAAAGATAAAAACAAACAACATGCACTATAATTTCGATGAACTAGTTGAACGAAAAGGAACAAATTGTATTAAATACGATGCCAATGAGCGATTTTTTGGGAAGGAAGAAATCCTGCCTCTATGGGTGGCCGATATGGATTTCAAAACCCCTGATTTTATTATGGAGGCAATCCGCCAACGAACAGAGCATGAAGTATTAGGTTATACTTACAGACCGGATTCCTGTATTGATGCAATTTTAAATTGGTTAAAGTTGAGACATAATTGGGAAATTAATAAAGAGTGGCTTCACTTTAGTCCGGGAGTAGTTCCTGCTTTGGCTTTTGCTGTACAGGTTTATACAAATCCGGGAGATGAAGTAATTATCCAGCCACCAGTGTATTTCCCATTCTTTTCAGCCGTAAAGAATACTAATCGGGTATTGGTAGAAAACTCGTTGGTGCTGAAGGATGGACGTTACTATTTTGATTTAGAAGACTTAAAGAAAAAAATAACCCCAAAAACGAAGTTGCTGTTTTTATGTAATCCGCAAAACCCGGGAGGAATGGCATGGACAAAAGAGGAACTGGAAGATTTAGGAAAAATTTGTGTTGAAAATGATGTAATTGTTATTTCAGATGAAATTCATTCTGACCTGACTTTTAAAGGGAAAAAGCATATCCCGCTTGCCTCAATAAGTAATGAACTAGCAGAAAACAGTGTTACGCTAATGGCTCCCAGTAAAACATTTAATATTGCAGGTTTATCTACTTCATATTTGATCATTCCCAATAAAAAATTATTTGAAAAATACGATGAGCTAATGAAAGCAAGTCATGTATATCAAGGTAATTTATTTGGAAATATTGCCTTGGAAGCTTCTTATTCAAAAGGACTTGATTGGCTAAATCAGATGATGGATTATGTAGAGGCAAATTACGATTTTATGGAAAACTTCTTAAACAAGAATTTGCCAGGCGTAAAACCCATGAAGCCTGATGCAACCTATTTGGTTTGGTTGGATTTTTCGGCTCTGGGGATTAAAGACAGAGAACTTAACGAAAAGATACTCGATGCTGGTTTAGGCCTGAATAAAGGAGTTATGTTTGGAAAACAAGGCCGGGGGTTTATGAGGATCAATATTGCATGTCCACGAACAATACTGCAAAAAGCACTGAATTTATTGGTATCAGCTTTTAACTAACGTGAGTCCGGTTTAAGGAAGACAATATCCTGTACGATATCAGGTACCTGGGACTGTAAAAAGAAAGAAGGCCCCGAATCGGGGGAAAACAATGGAAAAACAATTGTATCCGACTGTATTCTACTGTTTTCAAAACCTTTTAAACTATCAACAAACTTTTAACGTCTCATTATCAAAAAAAAGTTATTCTTTTATTCCAAGTTCAGGTTAATTAGAAGTTTGCTTTTATCCAGTTGGCAATTTCTTGTGTATCATGCTCGAGCATGCAGCGAAAATGTTTTTTAGGGCATTGGTGCTTGCCAATTTTAGTACAAGGCTGGCATTTAATTCCTTTAACCTTTTGCATTTTCGAAGCTGGGTCAGGTAAATAAGGGAACATCCCTAAATCAGGAACAGTACTTCCCCATATGGAAATAATTTTCTTCTTAAATGCCGCTGCTATGTGCATTAGACCAGTGTCGTTAGAAACAACCACATTTGCTTTTTTCACTACTGAAGCTGATTGGTTGATGTTAAGCTTTCCACATAAGTTATGAACTTTACCTTTGGTATTGTTCCAAATCTCTTCAGCAAGGTCGTTTTCATTTTTGCCACCAACTAAAATAAAAGGCAGTTCCGACTTTTCAATTATTTCAATATGTTTGGATGCTGGCAACCTTTTAGTAAAGTAAGTACCACTCAGCACGGTTGCAACAAATCCATTCTGAAAATCTTTAGGTAGATCATCAATCGAAAACTCATGCTCTTCAGGAATGAAATATTCCAATCCTGCATAATCGTTTTTAATGCCCAAAGGTGTAACTGCTTTAATCTTTCGGTCAATAATATGGATGTTTGGCATAAGGTCAAATTTAAAATTGACCAGTAACCATTTTTTTAAGTTGATTTTATTAAGCGTATAGCTTTTAATTCTCAAAGATCTCTTTACAATTTGCGTACGAATATTATTATGCAAGTCAACCAGTAAATCAAACTTCTCAGCCTGTAATTGTGGAATAATATCTTGCAGGTTCTCCTCCAGTAAATGAATTTTATCAATATGGGGATTTGCTATTAACAGGTTATGATGTTTCTTTTTGGTTAGAAAATGAATCTCAACATCATCCAACTGCTGTCTCATGCAACGTATTACAGGTGATGTTAGCACAATATCTCCAATTGAGCTGAAACGTATGATGAGGATTTTGGTCTTCACTATAAATTAAAAACCCCGAAGATACGGAATCTTCAGGGTATTATATCAATGTATTTTTATTTTTTATGCTGATTCAGCAAGTACAATTATTTTGTTTGCCTTTGACTCAATTACACCATCCTTCACCTCAAAAAATGAAACCTGATCATTGATATCAATAATTTTGATCTTACCATAGGTTAACGTTGAAATGATAGGAGCGTGGTTGTTCAAAATTTCAAAAGAACCTTTACTACCGGGGACTTGGATTAACTTCACTTCTCCGGAATACACTTTTTTATCGGGTGTTATTATTTCAAGAAACATCTTATTAACGATTGATTAAATAGTTAATCTTTCAACTCTGGTTAAATTATTTATTCCTTTAATCGAGTTTGAAGTCGGAAGTCCGAAGTTAGAATACGGAGGTCGTTGTTCGTACTTCCAAGTTCCAGCTTCGGGCTTCCAGCTTATTCTTACTTTAAACAGCAGCTTCAGCTAACATTTTCTCCCCTTTTTCAATGGCTTCTTCAATTGTACCAACCAGGTTGAATGCAGCTTCAGGATATTGATCAACTTCGCCATTCATAATCATATTGAAGCCTTTGATTGTATCTTCAATTGATACTAAAGCACCTTTTAGTCCGGTAAATTGCTCGGCAACGAAGAATGGTTGTGAAAGGAAACGTTGTACACGACGGGCACGGTGAACAACCAGCTTGTCATCTTCCGAAAGTTCATCCATACCAAGAATGGCGATGATATCCTGAAGTTCCTTATAGCGTTGTAAAATTTCTTTAACATGCTGTGCACATTGATAGTGTTCGTCACCAACAACTTCAGGTGTTAGTATCCTTGACGTAGAATCAAGTGGATCAACAGCCGGATAAATACCAAGTTCCGAAATTTTACGGCTTAATACAGTTGTCGCATCAAGGTGGGCAAAAGTTGTTGCCGGGGCAGGGTCTGTTAAGTCATCCGCAGGTACATATACTGCCTGAACAGAAGTAATAGAACCATTTTTAGTTGAGGTAATTCGTTCCTGCATAATACCCATCTCAGTTGCTAAGGTTGGTTGGTAACCTACTGCAGAGGGCATACGTCCAAGAAGTGCTGACACCTCAGAACCGGCTTGTGTAAAACGGAATACGTTGTCAACGAAGAACAGGATATCTTTTCCTGTACCTGCAGAACCGCCTCCATCACGTAAACTTTCTGCAATTGTTAAGCCTGAAAGGGCAACACGCGCACGGGCACCAGGAGGTTCGTTCATCTGACCAAAAACAAGAGCTAATTTGGAATTTTTAACTTTTTCATTGTCAACTTTGGTCAAATCCCAACTTCCTTCTTCCATCGATTTTTTAAACTCTTCGCCATAGTCAACAATATCGGCTTCAATCATTTCCCGGAGTAAGTCATTTCCTTCACGGGTACGTTCACCAACACCTGCAAATACAGATAGTCCACTGTGGGCAAGAGCGATGTTGTTGATCAGCTCCTGAATAAGTACAGTTTTACCTACACCAGCACCCCCGAACAAACCAATCTTACCACCTTTAGCGTAAGGTTCAATCAGGTCAATTACTTTGATTCCTGTGTATAATACTTCGGTTTCAGTAGTCAGGTTTTCATACTTAGGAGGTTCGTTATGGATATTTAAACCTTCTTTTGGCAGGTTCTCCAAACCATCAATTGCATCACCGGTAACATTAAGCAAGCGACCTAATGCAATTTCTCCTTTAGGCATTGTAATTGGGTTTCCTGTAGCAATTACCTCCATCCCCCGCTTCAAACCATCGGTTGAATCCATTGAAATAGCACGGATGGTGTTTTCTCCAATGTGCTGCTGGCATTCAACCACCAAATTGCCTTGTCCTTTCCGAACAATTTCAAGTGCATCATAAATTTTGGGGAGTTTACTACCTTCTTTATCGAAACTGATGTCGACTACAGGCCCGATTACCTGTACAATTTTACCAATATTGTGAGTCATGTTTAAAAGTTTAACCGTAGGGCTGGAAATTACAAAAACCAGCTTAATTGAACAAATTTTTAAAAACGGAATATTATCTGAAATATTATACAAGCAGACAAACGCATAACAAATGTTAATGTTCACGTTTCATTATCATTTTTGCAAGCCCGTAAATAGTTTCTTTTTTATCCTCTGCCAGGTCAACCAGAGCAAGCTCTTTCATGGCTTTTTGATAAAATTCTTCCATTTTAATTTTACTAATTTCAGAAAGCTTCAGGTCAATATAAATTTGTTTAACAGCAGTTATTTTTTCTTTTGGGTTGAATTCTTTTTTCTCAATCCAGCCGGTTAGCTCTTTTTTCTGAGAGGGGGTTGCCAACTCAAGAGCTTTTAATAAAAGGAACGTTTTTTTGTTTGCGACAATGTCACCACCAATCTTCTTCCCAAATTTTTCTTCATCAGCAAAAACGTCTAACCAATCATCTTGTAGTTGAAATGAAATTCCGAGGTTAATCCCAAAATTGTAAATGTGTTCAGCATCTTTTGAAGAGGCATTTGCAAGTATGGCCCCCATTTTTAAACTGCAGGCAATTAATACAGCTGTCTTCAGACGGATCATTTTGAGGTAGTCATCAATGCTTACATTAAAAGTATCTTCAAAGTCCATATCGTATTGCTGACCTTCACAAACTTCCATTGCAGTTTGAGAGAATAGCTGAACAAGCTCTTGTATGTATGGTGTTTTCGTCTTGGTCAGATATTGATATGCCATGATTGACATGGCATCGCCTGAGAGAATGGCAACATTTTCATTGTACTTTTTATGAACAGCAGGTTGGTTACGACGAATATCAGCATGGTCCATAATATCGTCATGCAGTAAAGTGAAATTGTGAAAAATTTCGACAGCCAGTGCTGCGGGTATAGCTCCTTTGGTATCTCCTCCAAACGTTTGACAGCCCATTAAAACCATCACCGGGCGAAGGCGTTTCCCTCCCATGTTGAGTGTGTATGCAATAGGTTCGTATAAATTAACCGGTTCTGTTTTTTCAATAATTGCTGATTCTTTGGTTAGTTCATCAACGAAAAGCTGCTGCAATTCAGAAATTGAGAGGGAGGTTTTCATATACGTCTTATATTGTTTAAACTATGGAAACATGTCACTTGATGTTCTGTTCATTTAGACCACTTTCTCTTCTTTTTTTGAAAGATCAATTATTTTAAGCTCGTCTAGTTCAATATCCTCTTCTTCATCGTAAATATGCAATAGTGGTTCCCTGAATGAGCGGGTTGTTGTTAATTTCTGCAATCCGGTTAATAAAGATGGAAGTAATATAAGGTTTGAAGTGATGGCAACCAGAAGTGTTAACGAAACAAGTACCCCAAGGGCAGCTGTTCCCCCAAATTTTGAAACGCTGTAAACACCAAACCCGAAAAATAAAACGACAAAGGTGTACATCATGCTTACACCGGTTTCGCGTAAAGCACGTTTTACCGATCGTTGGATATTCCATCCTGTAGCTGTTAGTTCCTGCCTGTATTTTGCAAGAAAGTGAATTGTATTGTCAACAGAAATACCAAAGGCAATACTAAAAACCAGGATAGTTGATGCTTTAATTGGTATACCGGTAAATCCCATAATAGCCGCAGTAAAAATCAGAGGCAAAATATTTGGGATTAGCGACATAATTACCATCCTCCATGAGTAAAACATGATGGCCATAAATGAAGAGATCAGGAAAACAGCAAGTGCCAAACTCGAAAACAGGTTTTTAACCAAATACTGCGTTCCCTTAAAGAAGGTAACACTTGATCCGGTAACTGTTACATCATATCTTTCAGTCGGGAAAATAGAATCAACTTCTGATTTAAAATCAGTATAAAGTTCTTCCATTCGTTTGGTTCCGACATCTTTCATTCGAATACTAATACGAGTTATCTGTTGGGTACTATCTAAAAATGAATGAAGTGCATTAATGCCTTCGCTTTCGGAATTTTCATTTTTAGTTGCATATGCTAGTATAAAGTTTTTCTCCTGGTTGTTTGGAATGCTGTAATATCGTTCCCTGCCATTAAAATAGGCTTGCTTCGAAAACTTGAGAATGTTAAGTAAAGAAACAGAAGACGAAAGTTCATCGTAATTAGAAAGCCTTTTTTCAAGTTTATCAATGCGTCTGAATGTGTTCAGGTTCATTGCTCCTTTGGGTTTCTTTGTATCAATAATAATTTCAAGGGGCATTAAGCCATCTACATGCTTTTCAAAAAACTTAAGGTCTTTATAGATAATGTCACTTTCAGGAATGTCGTCAACCATAAAACCTGAGCTTTTAATCAGGGAGATCCCATAAAAACCAAGGAGCAATACAACAACGGCCGAAAGGTAAACAAGCTTAATGTGTCGTTCGCAAATATGTACAAGCCTTTCAATAATTATATTGACGTTCTTATTTTCAAGGTGTTGAATGTGCCTTTGTTGGGGTGGTTTGTAGAAACTAAAGATCGTAGGGATCATTAATATAGATAAAACAAAAAGGGTGAGAATATTTAAAGCTGCAGTTAACCCAAATTGTCTTAAAATTTCGCTGTTTGTAATTACGAATGTAGCAAATCCTGAAGCAGTAGTCAGGTTCGTAAGAAAAGTAGCATTCCCAATTTTAATGATTACACGCTGCAGTGCTTTTATTTTATTACCATGATTTCTGAATTCATGATGGTATTTGTTCAGCATGTAAATACTGTTCGGAATCCCAATTACAATAAGCAGCGACGGAATCATCCCTGTTAGCAAGGTAATTTTAAATCCAAATATTGCCATGGTCCCAAGTGCCCAAACAACACCAGTTATCACGATGAGAACGGGAAATATTACAGCTTTAAATGATCTGAAGAAAAGGAAAAGTGTTACAATGCAAAGCAAAAGTGCAAGCGCACTAAACATGTAAATCTCCTTTTTAATTCGAATTGAATTGATTACCCTGATGTATGGCAGTCCTGAATAATGAAGTTGAAGGCCGGTATTTTCAGTAAAGAGCTCACATTCTTCTTTTATCGCCAGCACCAGTTTTTCGCGCTTCTTGGATGCCATCTTATCTTTATTCACGGTAATGGCGAGAAGATAAACCTGTGATTCAGGATTATAAAGCAGTCCGCGGTAAAAAGGTAAAGAATGAAATACATTTGAAAGACTGTCCAGCTCTTCCTGGCTGTTTATTTCTTCATTATAAATAGGGGTAATTTCAAATTTTCGTTCTTCGGTATTCTTTTTAAGATTATATGTATTGGAAACAGAAAGAAGGTTTTCAACTCCATCAATCCCTTCCAGGTTTTTGCAGAGTTGCTGCCATCTTTTAAAATGATTAAGCTTGAAAAAATCGGAGTCTTGAAGGCCTACAACAATAATGTTTCCTTCCTCTCCAAATGTCTCCCTGAATTGTTGATAGTCAACATAAGCACTGTCCTTTTTGGGAAGTAACTGTGCGTATTCGTATGACATTTCAACTTTTGAGGCCTGGTAGGCCATAAATGCTGTAATGATTGCCAATAAAGAGAGCAGGAAAATTCTATTCCTGAGTATTATTCGAGAGAGCCTAACCCACATAGTAAATTTCTTCAAAAATATTAGGCGAAAATAGTTAATATATTGGGATTAAGAAAGAAGGGCTAAGCCAGATTGGCGCTATGCCTGTAAAAACCTTTTCTCGTTGATTTCTGGCAGAAGTAATTTTCTGACTTATTGTTTATTGAGAATCTTAATCTGGCTCAAATGTCTGTTTAGAAATAGTTAACTTTTCATCAGGCAGTTTCATAATATAAAATAGGAACAGAAAGCTTTTCCTGGTTCCTGATGACGGGAAAGTGTTGGAAGTTGAAAAGCGTGATTAATTAGATAATTGAACTGACGATAACCATTTCCTGCAGTTAATGAATTGGATGGAAAACATTATTCGTGGCGGAGTTCGGCTTTAGTGCGTCATTTCTGATGTGCAGAGGTTTATGCGTAATTGTTTTGAATTATAGAATGAAGGTTTAATGATCCATGCACGATAGCACTGGCTTATTTGCTATTTTTTTGAGTGATTTTTTTTGAAAATGTTTTTTCTTTTCAGAAAAGCTATTATTTTTGCAACGCTTTTGAAAAACAAACGTTCTTGTATAAGAAAAGCAAATTCCCTAGTAGCTCAGTTGGTTAGAGCGGCGGACTGTTAATCCGTAGGTCGTAGGTTCAAGTCCTACCTGGGGAGCGAGACCGGTTCAGAGATGGATCGGCTTTTTTGTGACATGTATTCCGTTTATATTTTATATAGCCCCAAAGCAGATAGGTTTTATATTGGACAATCTGAAGATGTAAATGCCCATATAGATATGCACAAGCAGAAGTGTTTTACTGGATCGTTTACTTCTTTTACAGATGATTGGGAGTTATTCCTGGAAATTCGATGTTCATCAAGGACCCAGACTATTTTGATAGAAAGGCATATTAAAAGGATGAAAAGCGGGAAGTACCTGGGAGATATGAAAAAGTACCCGGAAATTGCAAATAAATTAAAAGAAAAATATTTATAAGTCGTAGGTTCAATCCCGATAACTATCGGGACTACCTGGGGAGCACCTCAAAAAAGGTCGTCAATTTTGGCGACCTTTTTTATTTTTTATCATCAGGTTTTCAAAAAGTCATATTATTTAGATTTGTATATTTGTTATGGAATGACAAGCAGAGAATATATATTATCAATGTTAAAAGCCAAAAGGGCAGATCTTTCCGCAAAAGGAATTCGTGAGGTTGGTTTGTTTGGTTCGTATGCTCGAAATGAACAAACTGAGCAAAGTGATATAGATATTCTTATTGATTTTGAGCCAGACAAAGAAACTTTTGATAATTATATGGCTGTCTATGAATTACTGGAGAAACTATTTAAGAACATCAAAGTTGAAGTTGTTACAAAAAATGGTTTGAGTCCATACATTGGGCCAAAAATTCTAAACGAGGTTCAGTATGTCTAAAGAACCAATGGAATACTTAAAACATATCAGGGATGAATGTGCCTATATTCTCTCAGTAATCCCGAATGATTTAACCAAAGATGAGTTTTTATCTGATGAAACATTAAAGCGTGCAGTTGTACGCAGCCTTGAAATAATAGGTGAGGCTTCAAAAAAGATCCCGGCTAATTTTAAATATACATGGAATTCCATTCAATGGAAAAATATGGCAGGTATGCGGGACAAATTGATTCATGATTATATGGGAATTAACTATTCCATCGTATGGGATGTGGTTAAGAATAAGGTTCCTGAGTTATATCCTCAAATTCTTGAAATTCTTGAAAAAAATTGAAACTTCCTGTAACCTGGGGAGCCAGTCCGGTTCAGAGATGGATCGGCTTTTTTGTGACATGTATTCCGTTTATATTTTATATAGCCCCAGGTCAGATAAATGGATCAATTAATAATTCTATCTAACTAATCTCAAAGTTAGCTAGTTGATTTTATTTTTTGAAATCTTAGAATTCGGGAGGATTATTAGTCAACTGTATTTCGGGAAGTACAAGCATCCAGGTTCAAGGATCAAGTTTCCCGTATCCAGGATTAGAAATTAAACAAAGTTATCCCTTGCTTTTTCAATTGATCCAGATAGGTTTTACATTGGACAATCAAAATACGTTAATGCCCCTATAATAGAGATTAGGAAAATAAAATAGAATCAAGCTGTTTAATTATATCCGGTTTCTAAGTAGATTTGCAGGGATATAAAAAATTCTCATTCATTAATCAATTTAAATAGTATCATGAAAAAACGGAATGCTTTTCTTTTATTATTAGTTTTTACTTTAATTGGCTTCGTGCCTTCGCAGGCACAACGTGTGGAAAGTGACTCGGATGTGATCGGCAAATGGGATCTTACTATAACCATGGAGGAGGATCAATTAAAGAATCTCGGAATTTTCAGGCATGGATTAATGGCATCTGATGGTTTCCCCGGATGGCTGGAAGTAAAATTATCAGGTTTCTCAACGCTTGTAGGATATTATGTAGGGTACGAAGGAAGTGCCAGGCCAATTGCCGAAGTGCATTATAATGCTGATGAAGATAAATATCATTTTACCATACCTCCGCAGTGGATGGATATTGATGATATTTATTTTGAGTTTACTTTGAAAGACGACAAGCTTTCGGGGTATAAAGTTCTCAACGGCAATAAACTTAAATGGACCGGTGTTCGTGCTCCAAGTTTAGCAAGAAAAGAACCGCCGGTATGGGGCAATCCTGTTAATTTACTTTCTGACAATATGGATCGTTGGATTATTCCGGAAAACAACAAATTTAAAATGGTAGATGGAATAATGAAGAACATCGGGAAAGGTGGAAACTTAATTACCAATCAAAAGTTTAACGATTTTAAATTAAGCATCGAATTCAGGTATCCTGAAGGAAGTAATAGCGGAATTTATTTGCGTGGCCGCCACGAACTACAGATTGAGGATTCTAAAGGAAGGGCTGACAATGTAAGCATAGGTGGTATTTATGGATTTATTGCGCCATCGGTTAATGCTGCTAATCCTCCGGGTGAATGGCAAACCTATGAAATTACATTGGTTGGTCGCCATGTAACGGTTGTTCTTAATGGAATTGAAGTTATCTCAAACCGTCCTATTCCCGGAATTACAGGTGGATCGCTTGATAGTAAAGAAGGTGAGCCGGGACCAATTATGGTCCAGGGGGATCATGGCCCGGTGGAATTTCGCAAATTTGTTATTACACCATCGGTTAACTAAACGGTATTGTAAAAATTCTGCCTAAAGTGGTTAAATATTAAAACGCTTACAAATTAGCTTATAACTTCCTGACACCAGGGGAGCCTTTTCTTTTTAGGCACTTTTTTTAATCAAATAATTCCTCGTGGCTTGCCGCGAGGTTTCCTTATATTCCCCTGTCCCGGGAATTCGGGATAGGGAATCTGCCACGGGGATAGTCAACTTTAAGGATTTTCTTTACACTACTGTCCGGGTAAAATTTGTTAATCCACTACGTGGAATAATTTATTTCGTATTTATCTTGTTTTACAATACTTTATACGCTACGCAGAAATTCTCCGCAGGAGATAAAGTATTGTAAAAATGGTGACCCCTTATCAACCTATACCCCGTAGGGGTTAGATTAATAAAGAAGCATAGCGGTTTCATTATATTTTACCCGGTCAGTAAGTAGTGTAGAAGTAAATAAAATAATCATCACCTGATATCAACTTTTGTTATAAATAAATATCCGTCTTGAATCGTTATATTTGAGGCGGATAACTATTTTTACTTAAAAATGAAAATTCAATGAAACAACTTCAACGAATTAATATTAAAAATTTTAGGAAATTTAAAGAGTTAGAGATAGATAATTTTAAACAAATAAATGTTTTCATTGGAAATAATAACTCTGGGAAATCATCTATTTTAGAATCAATTTTTTTGTTGATTGGCATGTCAAATCCAACCATCCCTGATGTTGTTCATCGAATTAGAAGCGGTTCAAATTTGAAAAATAATGAGGATTTCAGGTACTTATTCCATAATCTTGAGATTAAGGATTGTCCAGAGATGTCAGGAAGTTTTATGGATAAATCAGGAAGAAACCTTCGAATTAATCCAATAATAAAAAAAATTGAGAATATTGATAGTAATAATTCGAAACAAGAACTATCATTTATAGACATTTCTACAGCAACTCCTAAAATTTCTGGAATTGAATTAGATTTTACTATTCATAAAAAAGGTAGCTTAAAAAGAAGCTATAAAAGTACTGCGTCACTAAATTTTCCTGAGGTTCGCTACAATCAGGCAAAGGATTATATTGAAGATATGAGAGCTATTATGATTTCTCCAAGAAGTGATGAATCAACAGCATTGGAAAGGTTCGCAGATATTGTAAAGAAAAAGAAAGAAAAGGTTGTTTTAGAGGCTCTTCAAAATATTGATCCCAAAATTGATTCTATACAGCCACTTCCAGATGGTTTATATTTTAGTTACAAAGATATCGAGGAATTAGTACCAAGTAATATATCTGGGGATGGCATACGTAAAATCTTGAATATAGTTACTGCTGTTGCAGACGAAAGAAACTCAATAGTACTCATTGATGAGATTGAGAATGGTCTTCATTTTTCTGCTCATAAATTCCTATGGGAAAGCATAATCCATATTTCTCGTTTACAAAAGACTCAATTATTTATTACTTCCCATAATATTGAAACATTAAAATGTTTGAAAGAATTACTTGATACTCCTACTTATAAAGAAACGCAGAACCAATTAAATATTTTTACGGTTGCGGACACTAAAAAATCGGGAGTAAAAACATATCGACACTCATATATTGGTCTGAAAGATGCGATTGAAACTGCAACAGAGATAAGAAGGTAATTATGATCGTGAAAATTTTTGTTGAAGGAATCGCAGATATTAAATTCTTAAAGGATTATATCTTAGAAAAATACGATACAACACTAACTCATGGTGAAGATATAATTGAAACCAGGGGATGGACAAATATCAGGTCGGAAATAGATGGAGAACTGGTTCGTAACAAAATGAGCCAGAATTCTGAAAATGATGGTGTTAATCTTGTCATATTTGATGCTGACTCTGACTATATTGACCGTTTGAATGAATTAAATGAATGGGGTATAGAGTACGGTTTAGATTTCAAAATATTTCTATGGCCTAACAATAAGGAATGTGGTGATTTAGAAACTCTTTTAGAAAGAATAATAAACCCAATAAATAAACCGATCTTTGATTGTTGGGAGAATTATGAATCATGTCTATTGCAAAAAGAAATTGAGGGAAGAGATCATCCGTTAACAATTCCTGCTAAAAAAACTAAAATTTACGGATATTTGGAAGCACTACTAGGTGAAACTAAATCTCAAAAGAAAAAGGTTAAAGAAGAAAATCGAAACTACAAGAACAAAACTCACTGGGATTTAGACTCAGAACCTTTGAATGATTTAAAGTTGTTTTTAGATGAATATTTCGAGTAAAATATTTTGACTGTTTAATGAAAATATTTCATTTTGTTGCAAAATCAACTTTAACCCCGTAATTTAAGAACGAAGTAAATTTTCATTTCTGGCATAAAAAAAGAGAGTGCCTCTTTATCTGCATTAAGAGATATGTAAAACGTTGTTTTGGAAGTTTTAGCTGCTTTTCTTTTTCAATCGCTCATCAAAAATAAAAGGTTTCTTTTCTATAATCTTTATTTCGGTGCTTAAAGGGTGCAAAGGGTTCATTATGTAGTTAAATTCATCATGGATCACGGCCGAAGGTACTTTTAGCAGTAAAAATTCCCGTTTTTTTAAAAACCGGGTTCCTATCATTTTGGTCTCCGGTCGATGGGGAAAAGAATCCCAGCCCTTAATCGTCTTATTCAACTCTTCTTTTGTTACTTCCTGAATACTGCTATCCGGTATTTCAACCTTAAGTGAAACATATACTTCTGGAATATTGTTAACGGATTCGAATTGCATAAATTTCTCCCATGCTGCCAACGAAAGACTTTCAGAAAGGTAAACAACAGGATAACCTTTTTGGCTCCATCTTCCGGAAGTAGTCAATCCTCCTACTCCGTTCAGGTCTGCATATTCTTTGTAAGAGATCCTGTATAGTATCATAACCTAAGCAGAAAACCCGTGGGCAATTTCATTTAGTTTATTTTCCAAAAACATTATGCCGGATATGGTATCTAAAAATGTTTTTGGTATTTCGTTTCCAAGAACCGGATTAGGTGTTTTCATCCATTGATTGAACCTTTCGATATCACCAAAAATCGTAGCTCCTAATTCATACAGTCTTTTAATAAAAAGAGTGTGTTCAGCTACTTTGATGGGTAACTTTTCATGTTCTTTTTTGCTTTGGATCATTCTCCCGGAAACATGTAGATAACTGGTAAATTCTTTAAATGATAAATTGGTTTGTTTAACTACTTTTTGAAAGGCTGCCTTGTCAATTCCTTTTCTTGTTTCCTGTACTAATGAAAAATCACTGGTCTCCATGGCATGAATATTTTCATGTAAAAATATGAAATATTTCGCAATCCTCAAATTTATCTTAACTCAAACATTGATACGTTAGAGTGTTCATTGATAAATCAAACTGATTTAAAGATTGTCAAATGCTTTTACAATAGCTTCTTTATCCTGATCGTTGAGGATTCCTGTATAATAATTTTTGTGTATACAAAAAACACATCTTGAATACCACTATTACTTCCTCATTAAATCAGAGCTAATAAATCCCAAAAGCTTTTTTCTGTTGGGTTCTTTTTCTATGTTCTCATTCGATACATGTATGGCAACTACAGCAATATTTTTTAACTATATTTATTAAAACAGATGATATGGAAATTCAGGATTTAAAACATAAATTTGTCAATAAGATTAGCCTGTCAAAAAATAACCAGTTGTTAGAAGAAATGTACCGGCTATTAACCAACGATGATTCCGATATGGATATTCTTGAGTTAAACCAGGAGCAAACCAAAATGATTGAAAATGCCCGGGAACAATACCGGAATGGGCAATTTTTATCTCAAAAACAGGCGGATGAAGAAATTGACGAATGGCTCGGCAAATAGTCTGGACTTTTAACATCAAGTTCCCGGAGCTTATATTACTTTTTACGATTTGAGGTTTTAATTTTTAATTTATCCAATTCTTAATATTGTCTTTATTTCAATAAATTATATTTGTCTGAAGGAATTTATCAGCTTATGTTTTCTGAAAAAGATGAAGATATTCTCAAACGCATTATTGATAACGA
>JANQII010000027.1 GCA_028282195.1 Prolixibacteraceae bacterium | reverse complement strand
AGCTATTTAAGGAAAATTCAACGCAGTATAAACGAACCTGCCTGCGGTAGGCAGGAAAGACGCATAATCAAATGGATGGATAATTTTTAGACAGCTTCTCAGTGCGTAATGGAATTTATAATGCATTATCCGGGCTAAGTGTTATCTTTAACGTTTCAAACAGAAAACAGAACATGATGATCAGAATAAAGAAATCAGGGATATTGGTAATGATCTTTGCGTTAATCTTCGGATTAGCAGGTGAAGTTCAGGCACAGGGAGTTACATCAAATACCATGAAATTTGGTCGCTTACTCCGACTTGTCGATAGTTATTATGTAGACACAACAAATGTTGAATCCCTAACAGAAAAGGCAATTGTTGAGGTTTTAAGTGAACTTGATCCACATTCGGTTTATATTTCAAAAGAAGAAGTTGAAAAAATGAATGAACCTTTGAAAGGCAGTTTTGAAGGGATCGGTATTTCGTTCAATATTTTTAAAGATACGTTAATGGTTTTGACTACTATTCCCGGTGGCCCTTCGGAAAAAGTTGGCCTTCGGGCAGGAGACCGTATTTTGAATGTTGATGGAAAAGAAGTAGCCGGGATTGGCCTGAAAAACAGTGATGTTTTTGATATGCTTCGTGGTGACAAAGGAACAAAAGTGGAATTGAAAATTAAAAGGAAGAAGATAGCTGAATTACTTGATTTTACCATAATTCGCGATAAGATTCCAATCCATAGCCTTGATGCTTCTTACATGATTAATGAAGAAACCGGCTATATTAAGCTTAATCGTTTTTCGGCAACTACAATTGATGAGTTTATGACTGCCTTTGAGGAGCTACAAAAAGAAGACTTAAAAAACCTGATTCTTGATTTACGCGGAAACGGCGGTGGTTACTTAAAAGCTGCTATTGAACTGGCTGATCAGTTTTTGGGATCGTATAAAATGGTTGTTTATACTGAAGGAATAAATAATAAGCGTAGAGAGTATCGTGCATCCATTGATGGCGAGTTTGAGCAGGGTAAGCTTGTTGTTCTTATTGATGAAGGTTCTGCTTCAGCAAGTGAAATTGTTTCAGGCGCTGTGCAGGACTGGGACCGTGGGGTCGTTATCGGACGACGTTCATTTGGAAAAGGCCTGGTGCAACAGCCATTTATGCTAAGCGATGGTTCAATGGTTCGATTGACCACAGCTCATTATTATACCCCTAGCGGACGATGCATTCAGAAACCCTATGAAAACGGTGTAGATGATTATCGGAAAGATTACATAACCCGTTTTGAAACCGGTGAGTTGTTTTCTGAAGACAGTGTTCATCAGGATGAAACAAAAATTTTTGAAACCCTTACCAACGGAAGAAAAGTTTTTGGTGGTGGAGGCGTAATGCCTGATATATTTGTACCAATGGATACTTCTTCTCATTACAAGTATTACAACCAGCTTGTTCGAAAGAACATTGTTTATACGATTGTTCTGGATTATTTGGATACAAACCGGGAAAAGCTTAAAAAGAAATATGATAATTTTTCTGAGTACAGCAGTCAATTTGAAGTTCCCGAATCATTATTTGAAGAAATGATTGCCGAGGGGGAAAAAGAAGAAATTGAGAAAGATGACGAAAGTATTGAATTTGCTAAACCAATAATGAAGCGGCAGATCAGGGCACTTCTTGCCCGCGATTTGTTTGGACAGAGTTATTATTATCAGGTTGTGAATAGTGATTCAGATGCCATAAAAGAAGCGCTTCATGTTTTAGAAGACCCACTTACTTACGACAAACTTCTAGTAGAAAAATAATCAATGCCCGAAGAGTTTATTATTTGGTTGGGAAAGAATTATGTCGAGCTTTTAGGTGCCCTGCTTGGGCTGACCTATATTTTCTTTTCCATTCGGCAAAGTATCTTTACATGGCCTGTTGGGCTTTTAACATCAGCCCTTTACGTGTATGTTTTCCTATCGGCTAAGTTTTATGCCGACATGCTTTTGCAGGTTTATTATGTTGCCATTAGTATTTATGGCTGGTACCATTGGATGAAAGGTAACCCTGTAAAAAATGCGGATCTTGAAGTTAGTAAAATGCCTCGATCATATTATTTGCCAGTGCTTGGGGTAAGTGTTTTGCTTAGCTTATTTTTAATTTTTGGCTTGAAAAATTACACGGATTCCCCTGTTCCAATAGCCGATTCAATTACGACAGCATTAAGTATTGTAGCTACATGGATGCTTGCCCGGAAATATTTCGAACACTGGATGATTTGGATTTTTGTTGATTTCTTTTCGGCCGGATTGTATGTTTGGAAAGGATTGTGGCCTACTGCAGTACTGTTTGTTGTATATACGGTTATGGCTGTTTTGGGCTATATTAGCTGGAAAAAAGATTGGACACGACTGAATAATGATAAGTTAAAATTATCTGCAGAAGCGGTTTCTTAGTAAAATGAGCTTTCATTTTATTATCCAGTTAAACAACAAATAAAGATGGATATGAGTTGCAATCAAACAGATGAATGAAGAATAGGATACAATTGAAGACTGTTGTAGACAATTGTTTCCCACTGTATTCAAACGTTTTCCATTGTTTCCGGGTTTCGTCTGAAAGTTGAAATAAAGAAAATGAAAGTATATCTATTAAAGAACGATAGATTGACTTTGAATGATTATATTAAATGAATAAACCATACAGAATAGTAGTTACAGGACCTGAGTCTACAGCCAAGAGTACACTCTCACAGCAGTTGGCTGTTCAGTTTGGAGCTAAGTTCTTTCCCGAATATGCCCGCTTGTATTTGAGTAGGGAAGGAACAGATTATGACTATTCAGATGTGGTAAAGATTGCAGAAGGTCAGGTTCAACAATACAAAGATTCCCTGGTGCAGTCGTACAAGTTTTATTTTTTTGATACCTGGCTAATTAATACCAAGGTTTGGTTTGAATGGGTGTATCAGCAATACCCCGATTGGCTGGAAAACAAAATTGAAGATTGTCCAATTGATTTGTACCTGCTGTGTAAGCCAGACATTGAATGGCAGCCTGACCCCCTTCGCGAAAATGGTGGTGAAGATCGGATACGTTTATTTAATATATATAAAGAGGAGTTGCTGCAAAGAAATTTCAATTTTGCTGAGATTGGCGGAGAAGGAAAACTTCGTCTTGAAAATGCAATTAAGGCCGTACTCAAATTTCAGGAAACTACTGGAATTTAAATCTCAAATCCCAAAATCCAGAATCTGAGGCTCTTTTCCTGCGAAGGCAGGAATCTGTTTCGAGCTATTAGTTTCTTTGAGTAAACTTAGCGGGTTTCACGGTTAAGCTTAATCTCCAATAACCAATATTGAATAATGAATTTCCAAATATTAAGAATCAAGTTACCAGCATCCAGCATCCGGATTCTCATTTTCCTCTTCCCACTATTCCACAAAACTACCAGCTCCCAGCTTCAGACTTCCAGCTTTTCTCGTTAACTCTTTTATAACTTTTAAGTCAGCATTGTTTTTTGGTTTGTTTTTCAATCAAAAAAAGAAGAATTTTGTTTGAATCATAAGCAAAACTCAAATTGAAATACAAAATTCATTTAGATGAAAATAGCTTCTGACGTAACTCAATTAATTACCAATACGCCTTTAGTGAAGTTGAATAAGCTGGCTAAAGATTGTGTTGCTGATGTTTATGTGAAACTTGAATCGCAAAATCCTGGTGGATCTGTTAAAGACCGGCTGGCCCTTGCAATGATTGAGGCAGCTGAAAAAGATGGTTTGATCGATGCTGAAACTGTTATTATTGAACCAACAAGTGGCCAAACAGGAAGGGGTTTTTTGTGGTATTTCTTCGGGGGCAAATGTCTATGCAGCATTGGAAATTGCAAAACGACCTGAAAACAAAGCAAAGCACATAGTTGTCATTATTTGTGATACAGGTGAAAGATATTTAAGTACAACTTTATTTAATGACGAGAAAAATGCAATCTGATAATACTTTAATTTCAAAAATAAACCGCTCGGTAGACCAGTTGTCTGACCCGAAAAGTTATGATCTGGTATGCCATGAGCATCGTTTGGGCGAACCTTTGCCATCCATAGAAAAATTAGAGAAGTTTGTTTACCTGGTTCGTGAGATATTATTTCCCGGCTATTTCGGAAATACAAGTTTGCGTGCCAACACCATGAGCCATTATATGGGTGTTTATGTGGATGAACTGTTTGAACTTCTTTCGGAACAAATACTTGCAGGATTGTGTTTTGCATGCGAAAGGCCTTCTGAAATTGACATGGATGAACGCAGTCGTTTTGCCCAGGGTTTGGCTGCCGATTTTATTGCTAACCTGCCTGAAATCAGGCGTAAGTTGGTTGCAGATGTGGAAACCGCTTTTATTGGCGATCCTGCCGCAATTAGCAGGGGCGAGGTTATTTTTTGCTATCCGGCAATACGTGCAATTTCAAATTATCGTGTAGCCCATCAGTTGTTGTCGTTGGGTGTGCCGCTAATCCCACGTATTATTTCAGAAATGGCACATTCCGAAACAGGAATTGATATACATCCGAAAGCTCAGATTGGCGAGCGGTTTACCATTGACCACGGTACTGGCGTTGTAATCGGTTCAACCTGTATTATTGGCGAAAATGTAAAGCTTTACCAGGGGGTAACTTTGGGAGCAAAAAGTTTTCCGTTGGATGAAGATGGAAATCCAATTAAAGGGGTACCCCGTCACCCAATAGTTGAGGATAATGTAATTATTTATGCTCAGGCCACTATTCTTGGAAGAATCCGGGTTGGAAAAAATTCCGTAATTGGCGGTAACGTATGGGTAACCAATAATGTCGCGCCAAATTCGAAGATTGTACAGTTTAAAGCCCGTGAAACTTCATTTTCAGATGGAGGGGGGATTTAACGCTAGATACTGGATTCTAACGGATTCTGGATACGGATGCGTAACCCGCAACTCGTTCTAACTTCCTCCTGCTTTCCCATATCAGTATCTTGGTTTTCTTTGCATAAACCTGGCGGGCTTTGCGGTTAGGACTAATTTCCAATATCCAATATTGAATAATGAATTTCCAACTATCAGGAATCAAGCAGGTTTATTATTCCACTTTGGATCTGGTGGCCTCCGGGTCGCCATTACCTTTTATTATGCATTAACTAACTGCGACCTGGATCCCGAATTCGGGGCATAAACCAGGAAGGAAGAAGTGCCTTCCTCCGGTTTTAAACAAATACCCAAGATTATTTCATTTCCCAGTTATTCACCGTTAACCGGAATTATAAAAGAAAGGAGCAAGAAGTAAGAAATTCATATCTTTGTAATATGTCAAATCAAGAAATTCAAAATATTATCATACAACTGTTAAAGGATTTTAATCCTGAGTACATTGGAATTTTTGGCTCTTATAGCAGGAATGAGAATAATTCAGATAGTGATCTTGATTTACTCGTAAAGTTTAAAAACTCAATATCATTGCTCCAGCTAATAAGGATTCAAAACGAACTTTCTGATAAAACGGGAATAAAAATAGATCTGGTAACTGAAGGCGCCATTAAAAATGAAGTAATAAAAAAGAATATCCAGAATGACTTAAATGTGATTTATAAAGCATGAAAGATGATAAAGCTTATGTAGAACACATTCTAATGTGTATATCAAAAATATATAATTACACAAAAGATATTAATAAGGACAAGTTTGAAAGAGAAGAAATGGTACAGGATGCTGTCATTCGAAATATTGAGATTATTGGAGAAGCTACAAAAAAGATCTCTGATAATCTTAAAAGCAGCTATTTAAAAATTCCATGGAAAGAAATGGCAGGAATGAGAGACAAACTAATTCATGATTATATGGGTGTTGATATCGATGTTGTGTGGAAAACAATTGAGATTGATCTGCCTGAGCTGGAAAATCTACTGAAGTCCATTAGGTAAAACGATAACTGGGGTCATCCTATAACCCAGTACTGGTCCACTTTTGAGGAGCACATTAATTTTATCTTTGACTTTTTAAAATGATCTGTGTGCAGGTAAATTTTGATGCCAGGTCAATGGAACGACTATTTAGGATTAGTCATTCCATTTTTTGTTCCTTATTTTTTCTGTAAACAATGGGTGTCATCTTTCCAAAAAATGGCACCCCTGTACAAATCAAGCCCACCTCCTTTGTTGGTGGTGATGTTTAAACGGCTGTGCCTTGATTTTCAACCCAGGAAATGTAAAATATCGAATAAGCCTGCCTGTCGGATTTTCTCCCGAAGGGACGGCAGACAGGAAATATCCAATCAGGAAGTTCCATGCTGATTCTCTACTTTTACATTTTTTGTTCCTCATTTTTTATTTTGACTTTCTGTAAACAATGGGTGTCATCTTTCCAAAAAATGACACCCTTGTACAAATCAAACCCACCTTCTTTGGGGGTGGATATTTAAAATGAAGTTGATTTGCTTTTGAGGAGCGCATTGATATATCATTGATTTTTTAAACGATGTTTGAATGCAGTTTTAACAGCTGTAGCCCAAAGAACAGGGGAACAAATAAAATATTCAAAGCTGGATCGGAATTATACAAACCCGACTATAAAAAAGGCTTTTGAATTGTTGGAAACAGCACGATTATTTTCAAAGGTAAAAGCTAGTTCACCAGCAGGTTTACCCCTGGGGGCAAGTGCGTCAGAAAAAAATTTTAAAACAGTTTTTTTAGATATAGGGTTACTTTCCTATTTAAGTGGGTTTTATTCTGATAAAACCATTAACAAAAGCAGATTTATTGCAGCTTATAAAGGAAAAATGGCTGAACAGTTTGTTGGTCAGGAACTTCGGGTAATGATGAACCAGGAATTATATTATTGGAGTAGGGATGTACGTGGAAGTAGTGCGGAAACGGATTATTTAATTGAAAAAGAAAGTAGTATTATTCCTATTGAAGTGAAAAGTGGAAAATCAGAAAGCTTAAAAAGTCTTCACATTTTGTTAGATTCATATCCAAATGTCAGAAGAGCATACGTTTTTACTGAAAACAAGTATGGCGAACTGAAAGATAGTGGAATTAAGTTTTTGCCGTTATTTAATGTTGGTTCAATAAAATAAGTTAAAGTTTAGATTGAAGGCCTTTGGTTGTTTTTGTTGGTTGCAGCAAAACCTGCCTCAAGGCACTTTCTAACTTTTATCTTTCTGGTTCAAATCCCAGCTTCCAAAATTTAAAGTTCGTACATCATTCATATTTTTCTTTGCATAAACCTGCCGAGCTTAGTGGTTAAGGTTAATTTCCAATAACCAATAACCAATGATGAATCTCGAAATATCAAAATAACTTCAACTTAACCGTCATTTCAGAAACGACACTAATATTATTTGATTTTCTTTTGGAATGCAATTGGCATATTCATCAAGTCAAATGCTTTTTTGTAGTTTGAAAGAAATTCTTGTTTTTTATGTTTCTAAAAGAGTAGATCTTGACATTATTGTGTAACAGATGAGAATAAAAAAGCTAGGCATATTACCTAGCATAAAATTGTCATTGATTATTGTATTTTAATGTGGAGAATTTTCAAGAATTATTTCTTTTCCATTTAGGGCATCGTTGAGTCCGTCTAATAAAGCTTTTTTTGTACGTTCTTTTTCTTTTTCTTTTTCAATATATATTTCTTCAAAAGCTTTTATTACATTATCTATTTCTATTGCCTTAGGCTTGCTATGTCTATTCTGTTTCATCATGAGACAAATGTATATAATTTGAAACAATATATTAATGTTTACGTGTTAAATATTATTAGGTTTTGTAATTTCATGACCTGAAATAAATCTAAACCCTTTACTGTCAATTACTGCTAACTTAATAACACCTCCGACAGTAGGAATGTTCTCAGTATAATTTTGAAAATCAATCTCAAGTCTCATTAAAAGCGTTGCTAGATCTACTGCCTGTTGTAAACTTAATTCGTTTAACTTAAGTATTTTAACATCAGAATAAATATTTTTAGAAATAATATTCTCATCTTCTCTAATGGTTTTTAAATAATCTTCCGTGATTGAATTACGATCAATATTAAAATCGTTGGCTATTTTATTAACGATTTTAGGCACCAATCCAAAAATTGTTGGGTAATCTCCAAACAAAACACGTTCTGAAATTCTATTTTGTCCTTCACAAACTACCTTTTCAAAATCATGCGTTTCAGTAAAACTTACAAATTCATGATTTTCTTCTTTTAAATCGTTTTTTGAAGATTCATGAACTCGAATCTTAAAAATCTTCGTTAAGTTTTTATAACGATTGTAATTCGTAACTAATAAGGTGGTCCGTCCAGATGAGTTTTCCTTCTTAAGTCCATCCTTTACTTCATCAGTAAGGAAATTGCACAAATCCTTAATTTTTGTTTCAATTTTTTTATTATTATAACCTCTTGTTTTTAGATTCTTTTCTTGTTGTTCTTTGATCAATTCTGAAATACGTTTTTTATTGATTATAGCAGAACCAGCTGTGGTAACTGCCGTATATTTATCGTATTCGAAGAGTTTTTCTTCAAAATCTTTTGTGTGATGTGGTTTTCTTTCAAAAAGTTTAATCACTTCCATAGGATCTAATGTAATTTTGTTATTACCAGCAGCATCACTCTTGGCTGAAAAAAAATTGATAAAATCGCCATATTCAATTACAGGCTGTGTAGTTGTAACCAATGAATCAGCAATTATGCATACTCCACTTCTGGCTATAACAGAGGCAATAAAAGTCATTTTTGATAAATTAATTAGAGTGTTGTTTGACAATGAATTTACACTAAAGATAATATTTTAATTGTAAGTATGAAACTTATATTATTTTATTTCATCAGTATCTGATGTTTATGATGTGTACTTCTCATTGTCAAAAATATCAAGTTTCCCTAATAAGTGTCCGATAGCATGGATAATCTTTCTTATTTCTAATCACACGTTTCCTTTAGGTTTTCAAAAACACCTAATACATTTTATAAACATTACAGTATTCTTACAATAAGATTAGTTTACAGAGATATATCAATTTCAAAAATTTAATCTAAAGAATTCCCCGAGGCTTTGCCACGGGGTTCCGCTTTTTCTCCCCAGG
>JANQII010000025.1 GCA_028282195.1 Prolixibacteraceae bacterium | reverse complement strand
AGCTATTTAAGGAAAATTCAACGCAGTATAAGCGAACCTGCCTGCGGTAGGCAGGAAAGACGCATAATCAAATGGATGGATAATTTTTAGACAGCTTCTAAGAATCTAACAATCCGAATATCCAATAATCAAGTCCATTTTATTAACGGAAAATTTACAAGCAAAATACTTTTAAGTGATTGATTGCGTGACAAATATTGCTATCTGAACATAATTGTTCTTAGAACCGTTTTAAATTAGCTATTTTTGCATTTCATTTATTGGCTGGGTAGGTGCTTAAACCTACTTTTGTGCATCTTTTGAATAAATGATTTAATGTATAAATATTAATTGGTTATCCTATGAGTAATTTTCTGACTGCCTCTATCGGAAGAAAGTTTATCATGAGTATTTCGGGAATATTTCTGATGATGTTCATATGCGTTCACCTGGGCATTAACCTGTTGTTGATTTTTGATGACAGCGGTGACTTGTTTAACCTTGGCGCACATTTTATGGCTACTAATCCGATGATTAAGGTTATGGAGCCTGTATTAGGGCTTGGTTTTATGGTACATATCATCTGGTCTTGCATTTTAACTTTGCAAAATATGAAAGCCAGACCTGTTTCATATGCAAAAACAAATCAATCTGATTCCAGCACATGGGCATCTCGTAATATGTTTGTTCTTGGTGCTTTGATTTTTGTTTTTTTGGTAGCGCATATTATGAACTTCTTCTGGAAGATCAAGTTTACAGGTGACCCACTGTTGGCGCATGTTATGATTAATGGAGTGGAAATGGAGAATGCTTATGCTTTGGTTGCAACCTTTTTTAAGGAAAGCGTAATTTACTGTATTGTCTACATTTTAGGAGGTATCCTTTTAGGTTTGCACCTGGGACATGGATTTTGGTCATCATTCCAAACGCTTGGTTTTGCGAATAAGATTTGGCTAAAAAGATTGCAAATTATCGGGAAAATCTATGCTTTTGTTGTTGCAATTGGTTTTGCAATCATTCCATTGTACTTCCTGATTAAATTTTAATCGAAAAGAAATTGAAGAATTATGAGCGTATTAAATTCTAAAATACCCGAAGGGCCATTAGCCCGGAAGTGGACAAATTATAAGGATAACCAAAAACTGGTTAACCCTGCAAATAAGCGTAAACTGGATGTAATTATTGTTGGTACAGGTTTAGCTGGTGCAGCAGCAGCAGCTTCACTTGGTGAAATGGGGTTCAATGTAAAGAACTTTACTATTCAGGACTCTCCTCGTCGTGCGCACTCAATTGCTGCGCAGGGAGGTATTAATGCTGCAAAAAACTATCCAAACGATGGTGATTCAATCTATCGTTTGTTCTATGATACCATTAAAGGTGGTGATTACCGTGCCCGTGAAGCGAATGTTTATCGTTTGGCAGAAGTTAGTAATGACATCATTGACCAATGTGTTGCTCAAGGTGTTCCTTTTGCACGTGAGTATGGTGGTTTATTGGATAACCGTTCTTTCGGTGGTGCACAGGTTAGTCGTACTTTCTATGCACGTGGGCAAACTGGTCAGCAATTGTTGTTAGGTGCTTACCAGGCTTTAATGCGTCAGGTAAATGCCGGAACTGTTAAGATGTATACACGCAATGAACTTGTAGATATCGTTGTTGTTGATGGTAAAGCCCGTGGTATCATTACCCGTGATTTGGTTACCGGCGAAACCCAACGCCACTTTGGTCACGCGGTTGTATTGGCAACCGGTGGTTACGGAAATACATTCTTCCTTTCAACAAACGCAATGGGATCTAACGGTTCTGCTGTAGTGAAAGCTTTCCATAAAGGTGCGATGTTTGCAAATCCTTGTATGGCGCAGATTCACCCAACTTGTATTCCTGTACATGGCGAATTCCAAAGTAAACTGACTTTGATGTCAGAGTCTCTTCGTAACGACGGTCGTATCTGGGTTCCTAAAAAGAAAGAAGATGCTGAAGCAATTCGTGCCGGCAAATTGAAGCCAACTGATTTGGCTGAAGAAGATCGCGATTACTACTTAGAACGTCGTTACCCTGCATTCGGTAACCTGGTTCCCCGTGATGTTGCATCCCGTGCTGCTAAAGAGCGTTGCGATGCCGGTTACGGTGTTGGAACTGGTCTTGCTGTGTATCTTGATTTCAAATCATCAATCGAACGTTTGGGTAAAGATGTTATCGAAGCCCGCTACGGTAACTTATTCCAGATGTACGAAAAAATTGTTGACGATAACCCATATGAAACGCCAATGATGATTTACCCTGCGATCCACTACACAATGGGTGGTATTTGGGTAGATTATGAATTGCAAACAACTATTCCTGGTTTATTTGCTGCTGGTGAGGCTAACTTCTCAGACCACGGAGCTAACCGTTTGGGTGCTTCTGCTTTAATGCAAGGTTTGGCTGATGGATATTTCGTTCTTCCATATACCATTCAAAATTATTTGGCTGACGAAATTGCAACTCCGCGCATGACTGCTGATGAGCCAGAGTTTGTTGAAACTGAAAAAGCGGTTCAGGATCGTTTTGCCAAATTGATGGCAATTAAAGGCAAACGTTCAGTGGATAGCATTCACAAAGAGCTTGGCTTAGTCATGTGGGATTTCGTAGGAATGGGACGTAACAAAGAAGGTCTTGAAAAAGCGATTACACGTATTGCTGAAATTAAGAAGGAATTCTGGTCAAACGTTCGTATTCCCGGAAATGAAACAGGAATGAATATTGAATTGGAGAAAGCCAGCCGCCTGGCTGATTTTATTGAAATTGGTGAATTGATGGCCCGTGATGCACTGGATCGCGAAGAATCTTGTGGTGGTCACTTCCGTGAGGAATACCAAACTGAGGAAGGTGAAGCACTTCGTCAGGATGATAAATTTGCTTACGTTTCATGTTGGGAATTCAAAGGCGAAGGTAAGGAGCCTGAGATGCACAAAGAAGACCTGATCTACGAACATGTAAAAATGGTTCAGCGTAATTATAAATAATGGCTTTTTAAAAGGAGATCAATCATGGAAAAAACAATAAATCTCACGCTTAAAATTTGGCGTCAGAACGGTCCCAAAGAGAAAGGCCGTTTTGAAACCTACAAAGTAGATAATATATCAACAGATAGTTCATTCTTAGAGATGCTTGACATTTTGAATGAGCAATTGATTAATGAAAATAAAGAACCGGTTGCATTTGACCACGACTGCCGTGAAGGTATTTGCGGAATGTGTTCATTGTATATCAATGGCCGTGCTCATGGACCTGATGAAGAAATTACAACCTGCCAGTTACACATGCGTAAGTTCAAAGATGGTGAAACTGTTACCATCGAACCATGGCGCGGTGCGGCATTCCCAATCATCAAAGATTTGATTGTAGATCGTCAGGCTTTTGATAAGATTATTGCTGCAGGTGGTTATGTTTCTGTAAGTACAGGAGGTGTGCCGGATGCAAATGCAATTCCAATTCCAAGGCCGAAAGCAGAAGAAGCAATGGATGCTGCTGCTTGTATTGGTTGCGGAGCTTGTGTTGCAGCTTGTAAAAACTCATCAGCGATGTTGTTCGTTTCAGCTAAAGTTAGCCAGTTGGCTTTGTTGCCACAGGGTAAAGTTGAAGCTAAGCGTCGTGCAAAAGCAATGGTTGCTAAAATGGATGAGCTCGGTTTTGGTGGTTGTACAAACACCGGAGCTTGCGAAGTGGAATGTCCGAAGAACATTTCAATTGCACACATTTCTCGTTTGAATCGTCAATATTTGCTTTCAAGATTCTCAGAGTAAGAATATTTTCAAGACGAAGATATGGGCCTCGCTAATTCTGATTAGCGGGGCTTTTTTTAATCTAAAGAATTCCCCGAGGCTTTGCCACGGGATTCCGCTTTTTATCCCCAGGTGAGGGGAGATGTCGTCCGGCAACTGCCGGATGACAGTGGGGTGAAATAAAGAAAATTCGGTTTTCAGCGATTAAGCTGAAATAAAGTGTAAACAATGGGTGTCATCTTTCCAAAAGATGACACCCATTGTACAAATCAAACCCACCTTCTTTGAGGATGGATAGTTAGTTCTGTAGTTTTTGTAATTTCTCTATAGCCGTTTTTAAGGGAAGTACAAAAGTATCCTTCTTTATGGGGTATGGATCAGAAACTGGAGCGATAATCCAGGTTTCATCAGGCTTTATGTCTTCTTTTGCATTCCAGAATCCTCTTGTTAACCGGGGGGATTTTGTTGCTTTACATTCAACGGCAATGGTCTTTTGTCCAAAGCTTAAGATTAAATCTAATTCTGCGCCATTACTTGTGCGATAGTAAAAATGGTTCCATTGAGGAGACCGTGAAATTAGATTCTCGACAACCAATCCTTCCCATGAAGCACCGAAAACAGGATGTCCCATCAAGTCATCGAAACTGAATATCTGCAATAAACAATGCAATAATCCGTGGTCCCGAATGTAAACTTTAGGCGACTTGATTAATCGTTTCCCGACATTCTTCGTATAGGGTCGGAGTAACCTTATCATAAATGTTTCAGATAATAAATCGAGGTAATTTCTGATTGAAGTATGATTGATGCCAAGTGAGTTGCTAATGCTACTGTAGTTTATAATTTGTCCATGCCAGTGGGCAACCATTTGCCATAAACGTCGCAGCGTTTCAGCTGGAATATTAAATCCCAATTGCGGGATATCCCTTTCAAGAAATGTTTGAATAAAACTGTTCCTCCAATTGTAGCTCGATTTATCCGTATTGGAAAGAAGGCTTAAAGGAAACCCTCCCTTTAGCCAATATTCATTTAGCTCTTTTTTGTCTGATATTTCAGGGAAAAGAAAAGGGGTTAATTGCTCATAAATAATTCTCCCTGCTAATGTCTCTGAACTTTGCCTGATCAAGTCTTTAGATGCTGATCCAAGAATGAGAAACCTACCGTTTCTTCTGTTTATGTCAATATCACTTCTGATAATCTGAAAAATTTCGGGTAAACGTTGAACTTCATCAATACAAATTAATTTGTTCCTGTGCAGATCAAAAAAAAGCTCAGCATCTTGTAGTTTGTTTCTGTCAGATGGTTTCTCGGCGTCAATGTATACAAGTTCTTTGTCCACTTGATTTAGAATCATCTTTGATAATGTCGATTTACCACATTGACGAGGTCCAAGAATGACTACTGCAGGGAATTCCCTAAGGTCTTCCAGCAACTCTTTTTGTGCGATTCTTTCAATTATTACCATGCAATTTGAAATCTTATATTTCAATATACATGGTAAATATATGAAATTGACTTTAAATCAGAACTATAATATGCAAGGAAAATTAGAAGGGATAAGTTTGGATGTAGTTGATGTACAAACACAGTTGCTTGTGAAGTGGAATGTCCTAAGAACATTTTAATTGCAAATATTTCACGTTTGAACCGTCAATACTTGTTATCGAGATTCTCTGAATAGAAGTAATTTTCAATTCAATATATAAAGAGCTGCTCATTACGAGTGGCTCTTTTTTGGTGCAGCGTCCCGATTTTCGGGATTAATCGCTGATTCAATAATGCGGATAGCTCCGACTAATTCGGAGCGCATCACCCAATATAAAAAAAGCCGAAGGGAATCTCCGGGCTTTTTTTATATTGAATTGATTGGTTTTATCTTTTTAGAAAATCATTTTCTATTAAAAAGAAATCAAGGCCCAGGGCATACTTATTTTGAACTGCACTTGAATGTTGGTTTGACCCTTTAAAAACAAATTTAATTGTAAATGCGTTGTCTACCGGTTCGTTTTCGCCCAAATTAAGATATGGGTTAGTCATCCCTCCATGATTGGAGAAAAGGTCTTGTGAGCACTTTAAATGACCATTAACAAAGATGTCAAATTGCCCACAGTTTCTTCCAACTGCAGCACACAATTTCAGCTTGGATTTCTCAAATTGTTCGGTGATTTTTATCTGGGCAAAATCACCAGGTTTTTCAAACCAAAGCTCTTTCATTGCTCCACTGCTCATTTCTCCCCACATTGGAATTTTAGCATGATCCTCAGATACCAATTCACTTTTATTGGAGACTTTTAATATCTCGGTTTCCAATGCACCATCAACAATGTATTGCTGGCTTTTGGCTTCTTCAACTTTTTGTTGAAGTCCTTCCAGGCTTGGCAGTTCTTTAGAGGCCATTTCCGGCATGGGTTTACGATTGTATTCTACCCCGGGAACAGCGTACCAAAAAGTTGTTTGTGAATATTGCAGGAAGTGCCAGCGCTGCCTTGTTCCACATGACGACTCTACATCAAACTGAATTCGTTTTTTAAAAGGAATTGCATCCAGTGAACGTGTTCTGGTGCAAACATTGTATCCCATTGATCTGGGGTTAGCAACAATAATGTTACCTAAAAATGGCTTGGAGAATTCATCCACAGGAGTCGGCACTACCCCTCCGGCCCAGCCGTAATAATCCTCAGTTCCGGTTCCAAAGTGAGAAGGAAAGTTTCGGTCAAAATCATCATCGATGTATATTTTTTCATCGCCTTCTCCCCACCAGCCTTCACGCGGGTTCAGAACAGTCCATTCATCGCCAACAATTACTCCTTTTCCTTTGGCAGATAAAAAGTTCCAGTCGTACAATGGGAATGTAGGAGTTGGCGGATCCATTTGCCATGAAGCATAAAAATGCATGCTGTTTTCATCCCAATTATAATTATCTGTAACTATTTTAACTGATAAACTTACAGGGCCATCCCATAAGTTCTTCAAGGTGATTTTCCCATTTTCATTGTAAGGCATTATCCAGCGGCAGGTCATCGTTCCATCTTCTTTGACAGAACGTTCCCACATGTCGAAAGGCTGAATTTTTCCAACATTATTAAAGAAATCCCCCAGAGGACACCAAACTGTTTCCTTTCCGTCAAATTCACCAATTAACACCGTTGAGCGTAAAGCCTGAGGAATATCTTCTGCCTCATCAATTTTAATTTCGATTTGCTTTATTGAAGCAGAACCCTCAGGAAGCTCAAGTTGAAGTGACTCATTCATCTTAAGTTCTTTGGTTGCAGTAATATCCTGCCCAATTGCATCAGGAGTGCTTGTTAAGGTTGAGGCGACCTTTGTGCGCAACTTTTCGATTTCCTTGAACTCTTCCATTGTGAAGGTTTTCACTGCAGTTCCCTCCGGATATTTTCGATAGTTGATGATGTTATAAAATGACTTATTATCCATTGTGATTTTACAACTCTTTGCATAGGGAATTGGAAAGTAAAGGTTTCCGGCACGGGTTGATTCATCTGCAAATGGAGCTTTAACGAAATCCTGACCTTTTACAAGCTGAAAGAAATTGGTATTGATAACCGGTTCGGTTGCTCCATCCAGATAAAATTTAATGTTTGCTCCTGTGGTATCATTTAGCCCATAATAAAAGCAAACAGCCCAAATCTTGGTGATGACTCCCGGCCCTTCATCTTCCATGATCACCCATTCCTTTTGTCCGTTGTTTTCTTCAGTTCGAATAAAACCGATTCCATCGCTATCAGCAAACCAGCCGGGTTCATCCGGAGAAACGGACTCGCGGTTATAGCTACTGGCCTGCAAACATTGGTATCCGCTTTCAGGAAATCGGGTGATTTGTTCCCGATCAACCATCTCATTTAAAAGAGTTGTAAGGTTTACCTCATTTTTAGATTGACATGAAATAGAGCTTATAGCCAGTAAACCAATACGTATTATTTGAAAAAAGTTTTTCATATCGAATATTGTTATTGTTGAAAACTGGAAGACTTCCAGCATTTTCTCTTTTACTCAATTACATACCAATTGTACCAGTTTGGGGCAACTTCAACCTCAATTTCAACCTCGTACTCTCTATTTAATTTGAATGAAGCAGCTGCATTTTCCTGTTCCCGAATCTTAGCTTCATCAGTCAAACTAGTGTAATAAAGAGGGACTTTAATCTTCTTTTTAATTACATTATCTGTTGGATTGAAAACCAGCAGGAATCCTTTTTCTTTTAGTTCCGGATTAACATGCATCATGTAATCAATGTCACGACCATCAGCCCGGCGAAGATGAATGATATCACTTTCCAAAATGTTACGATACTTTTTGTACCAGGCCACCACTCGTGTTACCATCGCCTTTGTTTTTTCGGTATCATAAAGACGAGGACCTCTTAAAGCAGATTGAATACCCATCCCTATATTACTAACCAGCATCATTTCGTAATGATCCAGGTGCTCATTTAGTGGTTCAATAGTTGCTGCTGCACCACCTCCATGATACTGAGCTAAAGGAATGAAACTCCAGCGCATCGAAGGGGCACTTTCCCATGTTCCGTCATAAATATTCTGGCGGGTATGAATAAGCTGATGCCTGCGCGGCAGAGACCAGTTGTTTTCGCGGTAGCCAACCCCACATTGGTTTCCACCTGTCAGGTAATAAAAGTCGGGAATACGCAGATAAACTCCCTGTTCTTTACACCATTTGTAAAAATCAGTAATTATTCTCCATTGTTTGTACTGAGAATCTCCAAGATCATCATGTCCGGGATGTTTTGTGGAAGCACAAATATCGCCTGGATAACTGCCATCATGCGTAAAAGTCAAAAACCCTGTTTCTTTGAACATTCGATAAATTTTGCGGAAATATTCCTGTCCCCATTCACTTCCCAGGCATGGTGAATTCCCGAATGTGGCAAAACCGCCGGGCTTTCCTGTTTTCGGGTTCACTACATCATTTTCATCATTAATTCTTCGGGAAGCAAGCAATGAATAAGTTCCGATTTTGATGCCTTTGCTATCAGCATATTGGGCATACTTTTTCATTTTGTCGTAGTTTTCCTTACTCTCGTCTTCCGGATTAAATCCGCTACCAAATGAGAAGTTCACCATTTCATAGCCAAGCTCGGCAGCCTGGTCAATTCCATTCGTGAATTCATCCCATTTTGAGCGGGTGATGTGGAACATCAGTGGGTTCTCAGTGACCCATGGCGCAACTGTCCGGTACATCTTTCGAAGAGCCAGTCCGTTTCTTTCTTTATCAAATGAATCATATGGAAGAATGAATGCCCGAACGGTTTCAAAAGATTCTCCGGCTTTTAGTTTGACGTTATAACCCATGTTCGGGTAGATTCTCATCGTATTTGGAATATCCTGAATCCAGGATATCTGTGTCACATAATCCTGGTCGGTTCCCCAATGAACAACATGATGGTTCGCAACTTTTGCTTTCATTGCCGAAAAAGCATAGTCGGTCTCAAAATGAATGTTTGGTTTTACTTTTAGATCATGTTGGCCACGGTATCCACCATAAGGATCGTGGTCCGCAATTCCAAGATATTCAGAAATGACCTGATTAACTTTTACGGTTTCATCGGATTTATTATTAATGGTAACCCATTTTGAAAGAGCAGGAACTCCATCGTACAATTCGTAATTCACGGTTACAACAAGATTTTTCAAAGCTTCAAGTTTGGCTTTCATCTTATCTATTTCCGTTTGATCGACCTTGCTGTAGGCTGAGAACTCGTTAAACGTCAATCGAACTAAATCACCCGGGAAATCATGGTCTTCACCGCTTGCGTTTCTTCCAATTTTTCCAATACGCACAGCTTGAGGATCTTCTATTTTCTTACCAAAGTCAACAGCTTCATATGTTTTCCATTTCCCATCAACAGGGCGGGCTTCGCAATATACTTTGGTATCTTCAATTCGAAGGCGCAGGTACCAGGTTTTGTCAAAATCGACATTGTCTTTCCCCCCGGCACGCGTGTTTTCCCGCTTTCCGTCATAAACCGTGAATCGCCAGGCACCGTTATTTTTTGAACCGGCTTCATTTCCCGGTCGCATGTTGAATTTTACTGTCCGGTCTTTCCAGATCAAAGCGATTCCGGGACCCCAGAACCCACTGACATCAGTTCCGGCATCAATTGATGTTTCTACCAATGCAACACCTTCAGAAAGTGCATATTCTGCATAAACAGCTGTGTTGTTTGGTGTGTAAATTTCGCCGGGTTTCCCTTCATTAATGAAAGAGCTTCTTTCGTGAGTAGAACTTTTACGTACCTTCCAGCTTGGAGAAAGTGTTGCAAAGTCATCATGAATTATTTCTTTGCGCCCCATGTTACTTTCCTGAGAAAGGGCAATGAGCTCTTCGGGTGAAGCGCCGGTGAGCTGATAGTCCATTTGCAGTTGAATCCCTTTGGGTGGCCACTCCGCATCCGGCGCGTGATGACGCACTTTATTCCATTCAAATCGTTTTTCTGCCGGCCCTGTTTTGAAGCCTGTAAATTTGAACGAAAGAGGATCAGCTTTCAGGTCATCAATCCAGTCAGGATAAAGAAATGCCAGGTTTGGTTGTCCCTTTAGCCCACCAACATCAATGGTAAAATCATCTACGGTGATCACTGCTTCAGGCTTTACAGCGCGGATAAGTTCTTCCTGCTTGCTTAACACTTTCATGCTCACCGTGGCAGCATTTGGTCCTAACCTGAATGAACGGGAGATAATCCCATTGGAAAGGATTATTTCATTATTTGCTTCGTTTTTTAAAACCTTCGCTTTTTTGTCAGCTTTTTTAATCAGCCAATCATTTTGAAGACCATCAACATATTCTCCTTTTGCAAGAGGGAGCTCTTTGATTTGAGATTGATGGTCTTGGGCAGTGCCAATAAGCGCAATCAAAATAATAGCTATAGTCAAGCTGTTTTTTAAGAATGTAGTTTTCATTGTATGTAGTTTAGTTCGTTTTTGAGAATTCCAGAATTTTAACTTCTCCCGGGTTTAGTGCCATTTCAATACGATCGCCGGTTGAAAATGTTTTCCCGGTTAGTTCTTCGGCATTTAACAGGGGGGATGATGTTTTAAATTTGCGATTTGCCGGTGTGCCAAAAGTTCTGTCAAGGGACACTGAATAGCTTTGAACTTTATCAGATGGGTTATGAAAGGAGGCATAGCCGCCATGCTCATTCCAACCTGAGTAACCATAAACTTCATTTTGGGTGGGGTTGCCACCATGCATACGGGCATGTTTGAAATAAGGGAATACTTTATGGACCCATTTCAATCCATCGGCAAGTACATCCCAATCCGTTTCGGAGAGATTCTGTGTAACCATGTAAAGCTCAACAAAACCAGTTCCCCGGGAAAGGTTCATCCAAAGATATTCGCTAAACTGCTCCTTGCTTTCCCCGGTTTTTGTTTTTTTAGGTTCATGATTAAATACTGAGTTGATCGGGAATTGGGTTTTTTCTTTCACCCAGGTGTCATAATAAACGCCGTCACGATAAACTAGTTCCTGCGTGCGGTTGCTGCCACTTGCTGCATCTCCGGCATTGATCATCCAGACAGCATCGATGTACATTAGCCACCAGGGGCTCAAATAAGCGCCATTGGAAATCACGATATACACGTCCGGATTAACTTTATGCATCTTTTCAAATATTTGCATCAGGCGTTCTGTCCCGGCTACCAGGTAGTAGGTTTTCAGTTCATCATAAACTGGGTTATTTAGCCGTTTGTCGGCTGGCTCAAATCCTTTTGTGTCAAGCTGAGGCATTGTTGGAACTCCATAATTACCTCCATTGAAATCAAACTCACGACGGTTTAGGTGTCCAAACAAACCATCTAATTTGAAGTAAGTGATCCCCTGTGTTGTTAGTTCCAGCATCCTGTCTTCAAGTAACTGCATGTATTGGGGACCTGCCAGGGACATATACTGATCAAGGGCTTCCAGTCCTTTTTCACGCATAAAAGGAACCGCAGGGCGGGCACCGAAATTGCATCCGGGGCTCAACCACAGCCCTAAAGTAGATTTTGCATCTTTTACACTTTTAAAGCTGGTTGCAAAGTCAGTATCGAACTTGGAATTCACTTTCCAGACTTTATCGCTCCAGTCTGTTTTGGCATTTTGCCAACCGTCATCAATAACAAAGGCACTCAATGGTTTTACGCCACGTTCAGTATTCAGTTCCTGACTGACTTTTTCAACGCTGCCTGCAAATGATTCTTTGGTAACTCCATTCCAGAAATCAAACCAACTGTTGTACTGAACCTGCAATTTTAGAGGACGAACTCTTATTTGATCAATATATTCAAAAAAAGTATCCTGTATAAATTCGGGGTCATCTCCAACACCAAAAACCGATTTATAGGAGGTATAAGGCCGTCCTTTTTTAATTTGTTTTCCCCATAAATAGCCGCAACTTGCGGTTTTGTTCTTTACAAAATTATATGAAGCCGGAAACTCAGTTCCCCAAAAGGTTGCTGATGTTGAAGTGTATAGTGGTTGTCCCAGGCCAGGTCTCCATTTTGCGGGTCCCCATGCTGTTATCTGCTTTATTTGATAAGGTTGATAGATGTCATCCAATGAAATATGTTCAATATCAATACGCTCCAGGGTAATTTCTTTTTCAGAATGAATAACCAGGAATTTATTCAAGTAGAATTTTTCTTTTTTTAACTCATAATGAACCTCAATATTGAGTTTGTAATCGGAGTTACCAACTAAGATAATGAGTTCTGACGGATCATCTTTCAAGACCTTTTTTACTGTAAAATCCTCGGAGGTTAAAGTAATGTCTGAATCTTCAATGTCCGTTCCTTCTGAGATACGCAGTTTAAACTCGATATGGTTTTGAGGAAAAATTTCCTTGTTTGCAACTTTATTATGAAGCTTTTGAGTAAAGATTTTACCTTCTTCAATCTTAATTGTTCGGGACAGAAATTCGTTTGAAAGTGTGTATTCTTTCTTATGTGTGCAAGCTATCGTGGTAATCAGTAATAAAAAGAAACCAAGTCCTGTAATTATTCTCATGGTCAATGCATTTAGTTGGCGGTTCTACAAATTAGTATCTAAAATGGTATAATACCCTAAAGTTTAGAATTGGGTTTTAAACGAGTGCATTCTAATGATTTTAAAATGTACTCATATATTCATCATGCAGTATGTCAGGGTGTTATGTCTGGATATTCCTGTAGGAAGTTGGGGTAGCCTTATAGCGTTCTTTAAAACATTTATTGAAATAAGCCCTGCTTTCAAACCCTGTTTCAAAAGAAATGTCAGCAATTGGTTTATCCGTTTCTTTTAAAAGCATGGCAGCTTTCACTAATCGTTGTTCACGAATGTATTCTTTTGGTGATTTGCCTGTAAATTTCTTCAGTTCGTTGTAGAGTTTGGTTTTGCTTACAAAAAGCTCCTGGGCAAATCGATCGACGGTAAATTCAGAGTCCGATAAATTTTGATCAACAACCAGGTTTACCTTTTCAAGAAATGGATTTGATCGATTGATCTCAGCTTTGGCAGAGGACGATTTTCTTTTGAGCAGAATGAACCCGAAAACCGGGAGAAAAGCAAGAACAACAAAAAAAATGTAGTGGAAAGTGGCTGGCCTTTTGCTCTGCTTTAAAACAGGATGCCAATAATTTGCTGGTGCATTGTAAACTTCTTTTACTTCTGAATCACTAAGAATACGATCCCATATGATCAGGTCATCAAGCTGACCATTAAAGAAATCGTTCCACAGGTTTGTGCCAACCTTCAGTTCCTTAATCACGTTTTGAAATTCGGACTGGCTGTTAAAACTTTTCTTTTCACCATTTAAAAAGAAACTAACACCAAGACCTTCCTTAAACGTTACAGCAATGTGCTGCCACTTGTTTAGTTCCAACTTCGCAGAACTGTCCGGTATGTCCGCCATTTGGGGTATGGTGAAGAGCAACGCTCCACCTGTTGTTAACCGGAAAGCAAAAGCATGGCCAAAAGCAGCAATAGCTCCGTAATCACGGTTAAAAACACTTGGCTTAATCCAGGTGGATATCGTTACTGCATTATCAATGGGAAGAATGCCAAAATCCAAATAACCATCTTTTCCCGGGAAATGGGCAACTTTACCTCTTAAAGAGTCGTTGGGAAAAGTAACATTCTTAGATTCTGACAGATTTCCCTGATTGTAAAATTTGTTTTTATTGTCAAGAGGATGATAAAAAACTATGCCATCTGTTAATGAAATACTTTTTGCTGTTTTCCTGTAAAGTTCAGTGATTTGATTTTGAGTGGCTGCATATTCATACAATACAATATCGTGCATGGAGCCATGAAAGAATTCCTGCCAATGGTTTTTTCCAATGAAGATATTATTTGTCCACTTGTGGTTTTTACCTTTCCATTTAAATTGCGCAGATAGCTTACCATTCAGGTATATTTTAACATCTGGGAAATCAATTACTAAACTAGCGAAAACCCAGTTCTTGTTGGAGAGTAAAAGGCCTTCCGTATTATTGTCGACTATACTTGGTTGGGTAAATTGGAGCTCCCGGGTAGTTGTAGTTCTAAACCAAAAGATGTTGGGTATCCCGACAATCGCCATATTCTTTTTAAGCAAATCTTCGGGTTTGATCCATGCACAAAAAGTAAACTGACCAGAAATTGTGTCCTTGTTTATCAACTCAAAATTTGAGTCAATCCCGTTAAAAAACTTTACTTCGCCAAATGACTCTGATTTCTGAAAAGTAATGTTGGTTTCGGTTTTTTCAAACTGATTTAATAAATTGCTTTTATCAACTTTGGCATGGATAGAATTACCACATAAAAGAAGAATCACTATTACTTGTATGACAAACCTAAATGGCATTTCAGTAAGTTCTTATTCAAAAATAATAGAAAACAAGCTATAAGACTAAGGATTTTAGAGCAGGAGTAACTGCGCTTTGAATAAATACCATTTTACCTGCAAATTTGATCAATAAAAACAGCCCTTTTTGCTTTCTGCTTCAAAATAAAAATTAGATATAGCCGGACTATTACTAACTTTTCTTTTTCGCATAAAACAAACCTGACTGCCTTCCCTACGGGAGGAAATCCATCCCTACGGGAGGAGATCCGTCAGGCAAGTAATCATCCATTTTTATTCGTGAAAATTTACAAGCAAAATGGTATAACATAATTCTGCGAAATTATGCCGGAATAAAAAAAAGAAGCTGTCCCAAAAGAAGAATGTTCAAACCGCAAAGATACTGTGCTAAAATCCAAATAAAATTTTAATAAATTTGCTGAATATGAAAGAAGGCTCCAGGTGATTCTTTCTACCGAAGTCTATCTTGCGTAGTGGGAGTTTATACTCTCACTACTTTTTAGATCAAAGAAGACTTAGACTTTATCATTATCCGAAGTTAAATCGGGGCCTGATAGTTTTCTATATATTCTTCATCTTTCTTCCAAAGTGTATAAATTAAGCCTACCAGTTTTCTTTGTACAGCGGTACCGGAAATAAGTCCATTTTGTTTTTTATCATTAAGTCGGTTATAAAATTTCTTATAGGTTTGAGAGTGTGTTATAGATGAAAGTGAAGGCATATACATAGCCTGCCTGATGTGGGAGTTGCCTTTCTTTGATATTCTTGATTTGCCTTTCCATTTACCTGATTCCCGGATTTGAACATCATAACCGGAATAACTGTTGAGTTGTTTGATACTGGTTATATTGGCAAAACCAAAAGTTTCTGCAACAACAGTTACAATTGTGAGGGTCCTTAAGCCTGGCACTGTAGAGATCTTTTTAATTTTGTCAGCTACAAACTGATCTTTATTAACGGTTTTATCAATCTCCTTTTCGATAGCTTTAACCTGTTTATCCAGATATTTGATATGATTGCGCATCCGGGCCAATGTTGTTTTTAACGGCCCTGCTGAATGCATCTCTGCATGAAGTTGATTTTTACATCTGGTCCTTTCCTTTATTAACTGCTGTCTTTCACGCACCAAAGTCCTGAGGGTCCGGTAAATTTTGGAACCCAAACCCCATTTCACCAAAGATCTTTCAACTCCCATTTGCCCCAGGACCTTTGAACCTGCTTTATCCGTCTTTGACTTGATATTCAAACTGTCGGCAAACTTTTTGGCCTTATTGGGTAAAAGCACATGAATGATATGGTCCAGCCCCCACAGATAGTAAGCCAGGGATTCATAGTAAACCCCGGTAGCTTCCATAGTAAAATGTAATGGTAGTAGTGGATCAGACAGTTTAGACACCCACTCGGTCAATTCGTCAAAACCACCCCTGTTGTTTTGAAAAGTTTTTGTCCTAAGGTGCTTCAGGACCTGTCCCTCTAACAGGACTGTTAAAGTGGCTACAAATGAACCCTTGGCAACATCAATTCCTACATTTTGTTTTAATAATTTCATAGTTGTAAAGTTTTTAAGGAAATTTCTCCACAGTTTTCTTTCGTCTTTTTACCCGGGATTACACATGGATAATGTATCCCTAAATACTTAGTCCAAACTTGAAAGAAAATAGAAGGCAAGTGCGGTTTCTTTGCGACGGCATCGTATAAAATAACGTACCTGGGCGCGAATGCTTTCTTGCCTCCTCCCATTTAATATACTAAACTACAAAATCAGTAATTAAATGGGTCTTTAATATTTTTTAATACAAACGTACGAGACGCGAACAG
>JANQII010000018.1 GCA_028282195.1 Prolixibacteraceae bacterium | reverse complement strand
CTTTATACACAAATATGAATTTAGGGGAAAGCAAGAAAATAATGAATATACAACACTCAATAACCAATGTAGAACTATGAAAAACACATCAATTCGGAGTTAATTTGGAATATTAGGTATTCAAAATTGACTATTTTACATTTAAATGTTGATAAAATGGATTGTTATTACCAACTAAAAGATGTGTATAAAGGTTAGCTTCTCGAAGAGAGGCCTACCTGCAGCAGGCAGGGACGATCCCGGGCACTCGGGATCAGGGTGGGTTAGTTGAAAAAAAGTGTCACAATTCATAATATTAGCAAATAGCACTATTTCATACAATTACAGCCATTTTCAGCTTCTAACTTTAAACAAGTTCAATATGTTTCAGCAAAAAACTTATATCAAAAGAAGAAAAGTATTAAAGGAAAAAGTGGGAAAGGGGTTGATTTTGTTATTTGGCAACGAAGAATCACCCATGAATTATACCGACAATACATATCACTTCAGGCAGGACAGTACTTTTTTATACTACTTTGGAATTCAACATCCCGGAATGGTGGCCATTATTGACATTGACAATGATAAGGAGATAATTTTCGGTGATGATTTTACCATTGACGATATTGTATTCATGGGGCCAAAGCCAACCATTGCCGAAAGGGCAGAACAATGTGGGGTTGCCAATGTGCAAGTGACAAATGATCTTGCAGTGGTGCTTGCCAAGGCAAAACAAATGGGGAAAACCATTCATTTTTTACCTTTATATCGTCCCGAAAATAAAATAAAATTACAGGAATTAATTGATGTAGCACCCTCCGAGGTGGCATCGAAATTTTCTATCGATTTGGTAAAAGCTGTTGTAAGTCAACGTGAAATTAAAACCGATGAGGAGATCGTGCAGCTTAATCAGGCTGTTGATGTTTCGGTAGATATGCATGTTGCCGCCATGAAATTCGCCAAACCCGGAATGACCGAAGCACAGGTAACCGCGGAAATTCAGAAAATTGCAATAGCGGCAGGAGGAAATATTTCATTTCCTGTAATAGCCACAATTAATGGACAAACTTTGCACAATCATTATCATGGAAATATCATTAAAGAGGGCGAGCTGTTTTTGGTTGATGCCGGTTTTGAAAATCAAATGTTATATGCAGGCGATTTGTCCAGTACTTTTCCGGTAAGCAGAAAGTTTACTCCTGAACAAAAAGAAATTTACCAACTAACTTTAGATGCTCATCGGGCTTCTATAAATGCATTGGGTTTGGGCCTTCCTTTTAAAAATGCACACATTGCGGCTTGCCTTACCATTTTCGATGGTTTAAAGGCAATAGGTTTCACAAAAGGAAATGCTGGGGATGCTTTTGAGGCTGGTGCTCATGCGTTGTTTTTTCCATGTGGTACCGGGCATATGATGGGGCTTGATGTTCACGATATGGAAGACCTCGGTGAGGTTTGGGTAGGGTATGAAGGTAAGCCCAAAAGCACGCAGTTCGGGTTAAAGTCTTTAAGATTAGCAAAACCATTACAAGCGGGACATGTGTTTACCATCGAGCCCGGGATTTATTTTATTCCTGAACTAATTGATTTATGGCGATCACAAAATAAGTACAACGATTTTATAAACTGGGAAAAAGTGGACAGCTACCGTAATTTTGGTGGAATAAGGAACGAAGAAAATTTTGTCATGACCAAAAACGGTGCCAAACGACTTGGCAAACCAAAACCCAAAACAATTGAGGAGATAGAAGCAATTCGCACTGAAGTGAGTTAAGAGACTGTTTTGATTTTATTATCTAATTAAAGGTTAAAACCTCCGAACCAGGTTCGGAGCAGGCATTCGAATTTCAAAAACTATGTATTTTCAATGCATAGTGATTTATTGACTGTTTGTTCAAAAGAGGGGTTTTTGCTTTGGATGGTTTCACCTGCGCGAAAGAATCAGGTGTTACAAGCCATGTCCAAACACGGATATATAGAACCAGGTAACTTAACTTCATATTCTCATTATGATTGGTATTGTGGAATAATTTTAAAAGTCTGTCTTTTCAAAATTGCAACATTCAGTTTCCACTTTTGCAATGTTCATATTTGGTATACAGTATCTTCTTTCCAGAGATATTAAAATGATATTTAATAATCGGATCTTTGACAGGTATTTGCTATATGATCTTTGTTGAATGGTTATTAAATATCGCAATATTAGTGTGTATGAATAGTTGTTCTGAAATTTGTTTGATTGTTGTGTTATTTATTTTTAGTGTAGTTAAAGTTGCATTATAAAAATATATGTAATACTTTTGAAAATAGAATTAAAAAGATAAATAATTGATCAAACAATAATGAAAAATGATACAAACTTACAGCTCTGTTTAAGGATAAAGATTTTGGCTGTGATGGCAATTAAAGCCACGGGATTTACTTTTTACGCCGAACCGGTAAGCTTGGAAGACGAAAAAAATATAAGCTCAGGATAAAAGAACAAAATATAATTTTGAATAACCGGCACTTATGGATATTTCGGGGGATTTTACCAGTGTCAAGTCAAGTATGAAATGTCGGCTAAGTCGAAGATATTTTTTTTTCCGGCAATGCATAAAAATCCGCGCATAGCATCGTTCTGTAAGGATTTTTTAAAGCAGCCGGGAAAAAAAAGATCAAGACTTGGGGTGATAGGGCATGCTTGACTTGACACTACGGTATCTGGTTTTATTAAAAAAAGTGGAAAATTATTAAATAGAACGCCATAGTCATTGAATGAATTATCTAAAGGATTGTATTATGAATTATAAAAGTTTTAATGTGAAATGTCAGATGAAGAATTTGTTGGTTTTAACTGTTGTTTTATTCATTATTCTTATATCGAACTCCTGTAAAGCACAGGATGATGTTGCTGTTGAAACCGGAATTGGGCTTGTCAAAGAACATTACCGTGGTTTGCACGGGTATATCGGCTATAGCGCGGAGCGTCCCGCTGAGCAATTAGACTACAGTGCCGGAATGGGCTTTTATTCTGCTGTGTGGCCATTGATTGATAAACCATTTGCCCACTTCCAGATAGGGTTGGCCGGAGCCTGGGTTACGCCAAATAACTCCGATAATAAAGATAAACCGCTTGCACCTGTTGGGACATATGCCCGTGATAATTGGCCAGAACGTGGCCCGACATATGAAAGTGTGTTTCAAACTCTCGAAGGAGGTCTTGGTTATTGGGCACGTAATCGGTTTAGGTATGGCCCGCCAAAATTTAGTATGAATGCAACTCCACAATGTTACGACTACGAAATTGGGTCACCGGGTTGGTCGTTTTTTTATAGCAGCGAAGCTTTGCCCGATGATCGTTTGGGAATCGCTCAATTAAGCAATCGCCTTCTTATTCCGCCAGATGCTTTACCTTTTGAGGGCAATCCAAATGGTAAATTTATGGGATATACATACATGGCCTTACCGTTTACCGAACCAACAACAGGCGACCCACCAACGGGTGACCAGAGTTGGACTTGTTTCTTAAGCACGGCCAATTTTAAGGGGCCCATGGCGTATTATATCCCGGAAACCTGGAGTAAGATAGGCAAGTTATTCAATTACCCTTTTATTTATGGTCGCGGGCTTGATGCACGGCCTGGAAATATGGGTGGAGGTGCAATGGAGATTAATACTGTACCTTGTTTTGAGTCTCAGGATGAAAATGGCGTAACTTATTCGAAGATACCACAACTACAATTTCCGGTTGATAAACAAGGTAGGACATTGCTGGTTCAGGATGTGATATATTACTCTAAGGCTGCTCTTTACGATTCTTTTAAAGCATGGCGCGACGGTGGTCCGGTTTGCCTGGGAAAGTTCGATGAAAAAGGGGCATGGAAATCAAAACTAGCGACACGAACCCCTGGTTTCAATCAGGCTGGTAAAAAAATAACTGGTGTTGAAAAAGTGGTTGATACCAAAGTTTTTAGCGATAATGTTTGGGGGCTGGAATGGTTGGATGGCACAAGCAGTAAATTTGGACACTTCCCGGTTTATTTTAGGCATGAAAAAGATTACCTCGTGGCTATTCCTGAATCAGAGGTACCAAAGAGTACGAATCTTTTGGAAAAGGAATTTAAACTTGCCGGGCCCGGTGACCCGTTCACATCCCCTGACAAAGGTGCCTGGGCAAATCCCGGTCCCGTTGCCGGTCCTTATAAAGTTAAATTAACAGATGGCTCTATTGTTACCTATTATTGGTACCGTTTTGTTGATCAGCCGTCTTTTCAGCAATATAATTTCCCGAAAGCTAAAAAGGAAAAATTGCAGGCTTTTGTCGAAAAAATCCATTCCGAATGGCCAATTGACAGGGATTATATGGCTCCACCATCAATGGGGGAACTGGTAACACTTGATCCGGCTCTTTTGGTTAATCCTCCGAAAGGTATGGAAGTTGGATATGTCCCGATTGTAACACATCAGCAAGCTGCATTGGAATATTAAATATCCACCCTCAAAGAAGGTGGTTTTATAGATTATAGTAAAGAATAGATGAATTTAATAAGGAGGTAGTCATGCGTTTTAAAACATTAATAAATGGTCTTTTTGTTTGTCTGTTAACTTTTTTGGCGTTTGCAAACCACGCCCGGGAAAAGGATTCAAAACCTGTGGCATACTGGGCATTCGATCGTGTACTGGACAAGACCGTACTGGATCAGGCCAGTGGAAAGCAGGATACCCTCAGTGGTTACCATCGATTGGTGCGTGGTGTAAAAGGGCAGGCTATTGTGATGGATGGTTATACAACGCGTATAAGCAGACCGTCTGAAAAGGCTCCCGAATTAGGGCAGAACTTCACTATTGAAGCATGGGTTGCACTGGGTGCTTATCCATGGAACTGGGCACCAATTGTAGCACAGGAAAATACGGAAAGCAAAAACTCAAATCAGGATGAGATTTGTTGGCCTGATGATATTTTATCCAATTCGCCGAAAGAAGGATTCTTTTTCGGGATTAGTCCACAAGGTCATCTGGGCTTGCACATGGGTACCGGTAAGTGGGAAATCTGCCGGTCAGAAAAAAAGGTACCTCTGCAAAAATGGACACATGTTGCAGCGTCTTATAGCAAAAAAACGGGAGTTGTTTTATACATCAATGGTAAGAGAATGGTTCGGATGAAGGTTCATGGTGAATTTCAACCTGCCGACCGTGAAGAGTTGAGAATTGGTATGCCACGTCAAAAAATTGAAGCATCCAATCCTGTTCGTACTTTTGCTACACTTCCAGGCTGGTATTCGTTTGATGGTATTCTTGATGAACTCCGTATTTATAACGAAGCCCTTTCTTCCGGGATTATTGCAAAGAATTATGCTTTATCCCAGCCTGATACGGCTCCTGATCTTCCTCCCAGGATTATGCCTTCTGGCCCGGCGGGCAAAGGGAAATTTGGTGCTTCATATATACACCTAAAGTATCATCCGGAATGGGACGCGCAATGGCGGCTTTCTTCTGACCCGGATATTGTAGTTCAGTTCGATGATTCCCCTGTTCGTGTTGTGTTTTGGCGGGGAACGCGATACGGACCTGTCTGGGTAATGGAAAACGGCATATGGATGGGTGATCAGAGTATCGAGAATTTTAATGATACAGATGGCTGCATTGAGCACATGTTGGATCCGCGCTGCCGTTTTTCCCATGTTCGTATCATTGAAAATACACCTGCCCGTGTGGTGGTACACTGGCGTTACCTGCCTACTTCGGCCAATGGCAATCATTCTCAGGTGAACGCTATATCAGGCTGGGAGGACTGGGTGGATGAATATTATACCTTTTACCCCGATCAACTTGGATTTCGTAAAGTTATCCTCCATACCGACGGCGAAGCTTTATGGCCTCAGGAAGTAATTGGACTTTGCCATCCCGGTCAAAAACCTGAAGATATAATTGAACTTGATGCAATGACATTGGCAAATCTTGGTGGAAAGGAACACACCTACTCATGGGCTGAAAAATCGCCAAAATTCCGTAGTTCAGGACGCTGGGAATTGGGGTCCTATATTCATTTTGGTGATGCTTTGGGCGAGAAACCAAACATTATGATGGTGAATATGAAATCAAAATATAAACCATTTCAGATATTTGAACTGGAATGCAATTTTACTTGTTTTGCCCATGAACACCGAAAAGAAGTCTCGCATTTCCCATGGTGGAATCATTGGCCTGCTGCAATGATCCCCTCTGACGGGCGTTACTGTCAGGCTGCGGACCGACCTTCGCACTTTTCATTGGCATGGGCAAGCCCAAGGCCACATAAAGGCGAAAACAATACATACTGGTGGACATGGATGTATGGTGCAACGCAAGATAAAATTGGTTCCTTAACTTCATTGGCCAAGTCTTGGGTGAGGCCTCCAAAATTGCTTATACACTCAGGAGCTGCAAAGGGCGAATTTGATTCGACACAACGTAATTATGTAATTTCCGGTTCAGGGGGTAAAGAAATTAAGAACCTTAAATTTAGTTTACAAGCCAGCCCTGACAGCCCGGTTGTTAACCCTGCTTTTGTAATCAGGAACTGGGGCGATTATCAAGTCCGCTTAAATGTCAATGGAAAAGAAATTCAACAAGGCAAAGCCTTTCGTGTTGGTCACATCCGAAGAATCAATCAGTATGATTTGGTGATATGGCTTGAGCTGGAATCAAACACCGATATTGAAATTTCAATGGAACACGAATAAAGCCTGGATATATGATACCAAAGCTAAAGTTGGTAATAATTGTTTTAATTACCTTGATAACTATTAATTTAGAAGCACAGGAAAACGTACCTGTATATCCCGGGGCCAACGAAAAAACGCCTTCACTTTCCCAGTATTTTTCGTGGATAAATAATACCAATGAAGGAAGTACAGAGGCTCAAACTTTGGCTAATCTGGACTTTTTTAAATGGCTCCACAATGAATACGGAATGGTTCTGGATATTTATGTTGTCAGTGCCGGTGCCATTGATAAAGCTCAGTGGTATGGTAGTATGGATTCAGAAGAGTTTAAGGTCCAGTTTCCAAATGGATTTGATCCAATCTATAAAAAAGCAAAAGAGATGGGGACACGGCTGGGAACCTGGGGAGGACCGGATGGTTTTGGTAATACACCAGAGGAAGAACAAGCTCGTATTGATATGATTGTGAAACTTTGCAGGGATTATGAATTTCGTTTGTTAAAACTTGATGCAGTAGTTGGCCAGTTAAGAGATGAGAAACAAGATGCTTTCCTTAAAATGATGACAGAATGCCGGAAATATTCTCCGGATCTGATATTTTTGAATCACAGGTTAAACTTTAGTGAGGAAGCAAAAAAACATGCAACAACATTCCTGTGGGGAGGGGTTGAAACCTATATTGATGTGCACTTGCCCAACTGGAAAATAACTGCTCCCCACCATCGGGCGGCTGCAATAAGCAGGGATGTAGTACCGGGATTAATGAGATTAACTGAAGATCACGGTGTGTGCCTTTCTTCCTGTTTGGACTACTGGGAAGATGATTTGATTCTCCAGGCATTTAACCGCAGTCTTATACTTTCTCCCCAATTATATGGAAATCCCTGGTTCCTGCGGGATGATGAGTATCCAAAACTGGCAAGGATATTCAACATAGCCAGGAAGTATGGTCCCATAATGGTGAATGGCATGGTATTGCCCGAAGAAAAGTATGGAGAAAAAGCAGTTTCGAGAGGTGACTCAGGCACACGGTTGATCACACTGCGCAATCTTAAATGGGAGCAATCGGAAACTGAAATTAACATCGGAGAAGAAATAGGAATAACTGACAATACTAAATTTGAAGTCAGGTTATTGCACCCGGTGGAACGCGTTCTGGGAAAATTTGATAAAGGCGATAAAGTAACTATTCCTGTCGATCCTTTTCGCACGGCTCTGGTGTTGATATGTCCTGAAAATGAAGGAGGAATAGGAGTTAAAGGGTGCGATTATGAGCTTGTTCAGGATGTGGCAGGTAAACCTGTGAGAATGATTTTGAAAGGATTTCCGGGTACAAGACATACTATAAAACTTGATAAGGCAGACCGGAAATTTTCGGTGGCTGAGTTGGATGGAGGGGATGTTAAAAGCCTGGTGAAAGGTAGATCAATAAGTATTGAGTTTCCGGGAGAACAGTTAAAAGAAGATTACCACCGGAAATTGGCAGACCTTACTCCCTGTGATGTGCCTAAGGATGCTGAAGCGCTTTATGAGGCAACCATATTTTCAACTGATAATAATGCGTTGGAAATAAGAGAACTGGAGCGTTCAGGTAAAACTTTGATACCGGAAGTGAAAGTTGCAAGAGACGCATTCCTGAATCAACCGCTTTTCTCTGCCCGTGGACTTTGGGGCCATTATATGTTTGACGGAGACCCGGAAACTTCTTTTTATATAAGCAGAAGGAGGCACAAAGCCCCAATTTTAAATGGCGGTTCGTTACGGCTTGATTTTGGAAAAGCTGTTGCCATGGATAAATTAATTATTGAAGTGGGAAGTGAACACGCATTGCAGCCCTGGAAAACAGAAGAAGCGGTATTTGTAGAGATTTCAGAAGACCTGAAAGAATGGCAGCAGCTTAGGATATTGGCAAAAAATACCATGAAAATAAAACTTGATCCTGAGAAACCTGTAAGATATATCCGGTTCCGGGGAACACCCGATAAAATTATTGAAATAACAGGATTTTTAAACGGGAAAGCCCTGGATAGAAGTGATTGGCGTGGTTCGCATTTGTTTAGTCCCTATGCTGAAATTGCGGCAGAAAAAGCATGGTCGGCTTCCACGATAATCAACGAGATACACGATGGTACTTATATAGCAGTTGCACTTGAGGGTGAACATGGTATAGAAGGAGCTTATGCAGCAATCCGTGTGGATGGTAAACCAGTTGGAGCTTCTGGCAGGAGTCCTTCATATCCTGTAAATCCGTGGGAGTATCCTGTTGTAAAAGTTAATTCGCATTACACTTATTATATTCCCTTAACGAAAGAAATGGAAGGAAAGGAAATAGAGATGCTTGTTTTGGGAATGAAAGGTGGCGTGAAAAAATTTAAACCCACTGCATACCTGACGTGTTACCCAAAACCCTATAAAAAAATGGAATTGAAATTATATCATGAAGCCTCAGAATTGTAGTGGCTGTTATTCTGCAAATCAAATAACAAAATGAATGACCCCGGGCTTGCATCTATTTGGCACCTTTCAATAGCTTGGTTATTAATGGATTTGTGATCGTGTAGATCAGGTTGTTCCCCATTATGCAAAAATTTTCTAAAGCTGTGACGATATCTTATCCCGAACTCACGTTAATTTATATAGTCCGTTTAATCTTTTTAAAACTGGATTAATAATTCTTGGTAATTTGCTTGAAAGTCCAATCTTTAAATTTCAATGAAAACTATTTAAGATAGTTGTAAATTCATTATCTCTTTCAATACCAGTGAGACCGCCCCAATAGATGTAGCCTGTTCTCCAAATGTTGCAGGGATGATATGTATATTAGCGTTCTGGGGTAGTAGGTATTTTGATTTTTTACGTTCAATAAGGTCAAAAAAGAACTTTCCGTTCAGGGAAATACCTCCTCCTATATAAATTATTTCGGGATTGAATAAGTTGGCAATAGTGCCAATGCCTTTGCATATATGCTCTGAAACTTCGTTATAAATTTTTATAGAGCTAGCATCTCCCATTTTGGCTGCTCTTGCAACTATTTCTGCAGTAACAAGTTCGGGGTTTCCGTTGCACAATTTTTTTAACAGATCGGAATTGTTGTTTATTATTTCTTGTTTGCCAAGTGCTGAAATTCGATGCCCGGAAGCAAGTGCTTCAAGGCATCCGTACATCCCGCAACTGCATTGAACGTCACTATTGGTATCGACAGAAATATGTCCAAATTCTCCCGCAAACCCTATCTGTCCCATTACAAGTTTGCCATCAACTACCAAACCAGATGCAATCCCGTAACCAATGTTGATAACGGCGAAATTTTTCGGATTATGCCTTGCTCCCAGGTTTAATTCACCCAAAGCCATTAAGCGGGTTGAGTTGTCGTAAAAGAAAGGAAGGTCTAATCTATTTTTTAATTCTTCCCGTAAATCCACATTCTTCCATCCAAAGTCGGGTGATGATTCAATTACCCCTGTTCTGCTATTTACTAAACCTGCAACTCCAATTCCAATTCCCCAAATTTTTACGTTGTCTTCTTTTCTGTTCTGGAGTTTCTGAATAACCTGTACTACTTTTTCTATAACCTGATGATAGCCTTTCCCCATTTCGGTTGGGACCTGGATTTCTGAAATAAATTTGGCATTTAGGTCAACCAGGCATCCCCTGATATATGTTGCACCCAAATCAATGCCTATGATGTAGTTGCCTTCATTTTTGAATTTAACAATTACGGGGGGGCGTCCTCCGCTGGAGTTCCCTACGCCCAGGTATTCGACGAGCTGGTCTTTTTCAGCAAGTTCTCCAACTATTCTTGCTATCGTTGGCGGTGTTAAGCCTGTTATTCTTGTTAATTCTGACCGGCTTATTTGTCCTTTTTGTTTGATCAGTTTTAAAAGTACCTTTTTATTTGTCAGGTGCAGGAGCCCTGCATCCATTTTAGCATATTCCTTGTTCATGTGTATTTGTTCTTTAAAACAAAGATATTAAAATAACATTTTTAAAAGTGATTTTTTGAGGGTTTTGTATCTTATTATGCTTATTTCTTTAATTAATATGTTGAAAATAAGTGGGTATTACTTGTGATTTTATAGTAAATATATTTTATAAAGATGTCTATTTTTTATTTTTAAGTTGCAAATGTGAAATAAATAATTTACTTTTGAAAATAATATTAAAAAGATATACTTTGATTTTGGCTTAATTTTAAGTTATGCTGTGGAAATGAATGAGCAGGGATTAATTAATAGAAATATGGCAAGAATTATTGCAGAGCAGGGACATCAGGACTTGTTGATGGTTGTTGATGCTGGTTTTGCAATTCCCTCAGGTGTGGAAGTAATTGATTTATCGCTGAGGAAAAATAAACCAATGGTTATTGAAGTTTTGGCCGAGTTGAGGAAATTTTATTCAGTCGAGAAGTTAATAATAGCACAACAAACAAAAGATAAAAATCCAACACTATACAAAAACATGTCGAATGTATGGGAAAATATTAAGGTTGAAGTTGTTGAACATGCAGATTTGAAAGAAATTGGCAAAAGTGTAAAAGCTGTTATACGTACCGGGGATTTTACAGCATATGGAAATGTTATTTTGGTATCAGGTGCCGGAGATAGATGGTTTTATGAAAATTGAAAGATCATATTGAAAATTAGAAAATGAGTGAGAAAATTAGTCTGGTTGATTCATCTATTATTATAGTTTACCTGGTTGGTATTCTGGTTGTGGGTATACTATCTGTAAGACTAAAAAAGATGACCAGCGATGGTTATTTTTTGGCTGGTCGAAGATTGAACTGGATTTTAGTTGGAGCAGCTTTGTTTGCTTCAAATATTTCCACGATACACTTGGTAGGGCTTGCCGCATCAGGCTATAATGAAGGGTTTGTTTGGGGAAATTTTGAATGGTTAGCCTCAGTTACCCTTATTATGCTTGGTTTAATATTCGCCCCTTTTTACTTTAAA
>JANQII010000003.1 GCA_028282195.1 Prolixibacteraceae bacterium | reverse complement strand
AGAATCCGCAAAGACGCGAATAGAGATCAATACAGACTAACACCATAAACCATTGAAAAACAATTTATTGAATACAAAACTCACGTTATTTATTGCTACACCATACCTTGTGCCATCATTGCTGTTGCAACTTTTACAAAACCACCAATGTTTGCTCCGTCAACATAATTTACCCAACCATCTGGTTGTGTTCCGTATTTAGCACACATTTCATGGATATTTTTCATAATGGTATGAAGACGGCCATCAACTTCTTCGCGGGTCCAGTTTAAGCGCATACTGTTTTGAGCCATTTCCAAACCAGAAACAGCAACACCACCGGCATTCGCTGCTTTACCTGGTGCATAAAGTATTTTTGCTTTCTGGAATGCATAAATTGCCTCAGGTGTTGATGGCATATTTGCTCCTTCTGAAATTACCTGGCAACCGTTCTTTAATAATGTTGCAGCATCGTTTGCATCCAACTCATTTTCGGTTGCACTCGGTAATGCTACATCACAAGGTGCAAACCATGGCCTTTTACCAGCATGATATTCGCATCCGTACTTTTCAGCATACTCTTTAATTCGTCCGCGCTGAACATTTTTCAATTCCATTACATAATTCAGCTTTTCAAGATCAATTCCATCCGGATCGTAAATTGAACCACCAGAGTCGGACAACGTAACAACTTTACCTCCAAGCTCAATAACCTTTTCTGTAGCAAATTGTGCCACATTACCAGAACCTGAAACAGTAACTACTTTGTCTTTGAACGATTCACCTTGTTGCTTCATCATTTCATCAGCAAAATAAACTGCACCATAACCTGTAGCTTCAGGACGAATTAAACTTCCTCCCCACTCCAAACCTTTTCCTGTCAGCACACCGGTAAATTCATTTCTTAATCTTTTGTATTGACCAAACATGAATCCAATCTCACGTCCACCTACACCAATGTCTCCTGCAGGCACATCTGTATTCGGGCCAATATGTCTTTGCAACTCAGTCATGAAACTTTGGCAAAAACGCATAACTTCATTGTCTGATTTGTTCTTGGGATCGAAATCAGATCCACCTTTTCCTCCACCCATTGGCAAACTGGTCAGGCTATTTTTAAATACCTGCTCGAAGGCCAAAAATTTCAGGATGCTAAGATTTACGGTTGGGTGAAAACGCAAACCCCCTTTGTATGGCCCAATGGCAGAATTCATTTCAATCCTATAGCCACGGTTCACATGTACATTGCCCTTATCGTCTACCCATGGAACACGAAACTGGATTACACGCTCCGGTTCTGCAATTCGTTCAAGCACTTTTGCCTTAAGATATCTTGGATTATCTAATAAAAAAGGCGCTAATGATTCAACAACTTCATGAACAGCCTGATGAAACTCTGCCTGGAAAGGGTCTCTTGCCTTTATATAGGCCATAAATTCCTCAATAAATTGATCTCTCGTTTTAGTCATAACTTTAGTTTTTTTATTTGTCAAGAAAGTTCCTAAATAAGGCGAATCTTTCCAAACTGTTATTAAACAGCGAGATAGATCAAAAATCCAAACAAAAGTCATTTTTTGAAAATGTTTTCATACACTTTTGTACACATCTATCTGAGCAACTTATTTTGTTGATAAAATGAACAAATCGTATTTTTGCTTTCCATTTAAAATTTAAAAAAATGAAACAAGCAGAAATTCATACCAGCAAGGGCATAATGAAAGTAAATTTCTACGAAGAAGATGCTCCGGGAACAGTTGAAAACTTCGTTAAATTATCCAAACAGGGTTTTTATGACGGATTAACCTTTCACCGTGTAATCCCAAATTTTGTAATCCAGGGAGGTTGTCCTGACGGGACTGGTGCCGGTGGCCCGGGCTACAGCATTAAATGTGAATTGGACGGTGACAACCAATACCACGATCGCGGTGTTTTATCAATGGCACACGCTGGCCGCAATACAGGTGGTTCTCAATTTTTTATCTGCCACAGCAGAGAAAATACGGCTCACCTTGACAGAAACCACACTTGTTTTGGAAAAGTATTTGAAGGGGTTGACGTAGTCGATGACATACGCCAGGACGATGAAATTGAAAAAATCGTAATTATTGAAGATTAAAATACTTAACTTTATGATGAAACACAAACGGGTTGGTTCTTAATTGTTTCCAACCCGGTTTTAGTTAATGAATTATGGGTAGTGGTCCATCAATAGCTGCAATGTTGCAATCTCTTCGCAACAATCGAATGCTTCTCAAAAACAAAAGAGGGGCATTTGACAAACACCCCGCAAAAGAGAATAAACCACATAAAAAACTAAAATTCAAGCAAGTACCCAAAGAACAAACTGAAGAATTCCTTGAAAAATTTAAAGCAGAAAAAAGACGGGAAAAATATTTTCGAACCTTTCTTTGGGGTACAGGTGTTATATTTATTGGGCTGGTCATTTACATTATTTCAAACTAAAAAATGAAAAAGAAAAACTGGCAAATAAAACTGGGAATTTTTTTGATGATTTTCAGTGGCGTTTTCTTTGGACTGATGCTTTTAGTACCATTTATGCCACTTGATACAAAGCAAAAAGTATTTTGGTCTTCTGCCAGTTTTATAGCTATGGAGCTTGTTTTTTGGTCAGGTGGACTACTCGTTGGCAAAGAACTTTTCACCAGATATAAAGCAAAATTAAATCCTGTTAACTGGTTCAAAAAGAAAAAAGATTCAGAAGAAAAATAATTTCCACTTGTTGAAATAATTAATTTATCATCAGCCAAAATCCCCTTCCAGTAGAGATTATTAAAAAAAAACTTCTACCCATAAAATAAAAGACCATGTTGTATTATTTTGCTATTAAATACTTAAATTTGATTAAATCAAATTTGAGCTTATGGGCCCAGGTAAAAAAAATATAGTTGATTTAAACCAGAAGAATAGTCCTGAAAACATATCAACAGGATATCCTCTGGGAATTCCTTCAGACAAAAAAGCACCTGAAGTAATTATCAGGTTCAATATAAAAGGCGAACACATTTTTTATACCGATAACTTATTTTCATTTTTTAAGTTTCGAAAAAAGAATTTGATCGGCACTTCAATTTCTGAAACAGGATATCTCAATGAACTTTCAGCAAAGGTTGAAAGTGATATCATCAAAGTTTTAAAATCCGGGAAACATCACTATCAGGAACTATCTCTTTTTGTCAATAAAAAACTATTTTCAATTAGTTTAAGCCTGACCCCGGAACTGGATGAGAATAAACAAGCCAGCTCAGTCATTTGTATTATTAGGGATATCAATTATAAGAACGAGATTGAAAACCAACTTAATGAGAATATTGAAAAATACAAACTGCTCACCAGTGCGTCCGATTTAGGAACCTGGGATTGGCAGGTTGGAAGTAAAGAAGTTATTTATTCCAGAAAATGGAAATCACAATTAGGCTACTACCCTGACGAAATAAAAAACTTATTTTCAAGCTGGATGGACCGGATTCACTCCGACGATTCTAACAGGGTAAAACGTGAAATTGAAAACTTTCTTAAGTGTACGTCCCTAATCTTCAAATCATCCTACAGAATGCAACACAAGGATGGAAGCTATAGATGGTTTGAAAACAGGGCCACAGTAGTCAGAAATTCAGAAGGGGATGCCATCAGAATGTTCGGGACAAGCCGGGACATCTCCGATGAGAAAAAATATATGGAGAGATTGTCTATCCTGAAACAATCATTTATTCTAAGTCCTTCCCCAATTGTAATTACCGATCTGGAAGGATATATTGAGTTTTTCAACCCTGCATTTTGCAAAGTAACCGGTTATTCTTCCGATGAAATCATTGGGAAAAAACCAAGCATTTTAAAATCAGGTTTGCATTCAAAACCTTTTTACAAAAATCTTTGGGATACAATTATTGCAGGTAACCAATGGAAAGGAGAGCTTAAAAACAAACGGAAAAACGGGAAAATATACTGGGAGCTTGCTTCAATTTCATGTCTTCGAAATGAAAAAGGAATAATAACAAATTTTGTTAAGGTTGCCGAAGACATCACACCAATCAAAAAGATTCAGGATGATTTGAGAAAATCGAAACGAATTTCAGAAACAGCAAAACTTTATAAGAATAATTTCCTGGCCAACATGAGCCATGAAATCAGGACCCCGGTTAATGGGATAATCGGCTTCTCTGAACTTCTAAAGTATGCCGATCTCTCCATCAATCAGCAAATGCATTATATCGACATCATTGAGGAAAACAGCCGGGCGTTGCTAAATCTAATTGATGACATTATCGACATAACAAAAATTGAAGCTAACGAATTAAAAATAAAAAAAGAAGCTTGTTCGCTCACAGCTATATTTAGTGAGCTGAAGGAAACCTTCGGTTCAATAATGGGTAATCAAAACAAAGAGAAGTTAGAACTTCGTTTTCATGTCCCACGTAACGAACACCACGATTTTATTTTTACTGACCCATTTAGGCTCAAACAAATAATAAGCAACCTGTTTTTAAATGCCTTACGATTTACCCACTCCGGGCATATTGAAATTGGGTATCAGATTTCATCGGATAAAAAACTTCAATTTTACGTGGAAGATACTGGCACTGGAATACCGGCAAAAAACCAAAAAAGCATTTTCAAGCAGTTTATACAGAATGATCACAGCAAAAAATCAAAAGATACTGGTGCCGGACTTGGCCTTTATATATCTCAAGGCTTAGTTGAACTGCTTGGAGGTACAATTGGCGTAAAATCACAAACCGGGAAAGGGGCGTTGTTCTTTTTTACAATTCCGTATGATAAGATCAGGAAACCTCCTAAAAAAGAACCTGAAATAAAGCCTGTTGAATATGATTTCAGTAAATATACCATATTAATTGCTGAAGATATTGACTACAACTATGAATATTTAAAAGAAATCCTGACAAGAACAAATGCAGAAATCCTATGGGCAAAAGACGGGATTGATACTATTAATATTTTCAACAATAGCAAAATTGATCTCATCCTGATGGATATTCAGTTGCCCGAGATTAATGGATACGATGCAACAAAAACGATCAGAAAGACAAACAAAGAAGTACCCATTATTGCCCAAACAGCCTATGCCATGAGTGAAGAACGAAAAAAATGTTTACAGGCGGGTTGCAATGATGTTTTGATTAAACCCCTTAAAATTGAAGAAGTTTTAAACACTCTTGCATTATATCTCAAATAAAAAGACACTGTTTGAATAGTTTTCTGTTGTGTTTATTAAATTTGGACTTTCATAAAAATCAAATTCATGATCAATGAAAAGTTCCCTTCCAGATTATTGGAGAACGCTGTAAACGAATTTTCAAAACTACCCGGGATTGGAAGAAAAACTGCACTTCGACTTGTGCTTCATTTATTAAGGCAAGACACCGAAGAGGTTAACTTTTTTGGGAACAGCATCATTCAACTTCGAAACGACATAAAACATTGCAAGGTTTGCCATAATATATCCGACACGGAAGTATGCAACATCTGCAGTCACCCTGCCCGTGTGCCTGAAATAATCTGTGTCGTTGAAAATATAAAAGATGTAATGGCCATTGAAAACACGCAACAATTCAATGGTTTATATCACGTACTTGGTGGTATTATTTCGCCCATGGATGGTATTGGCCCATCTGATTTGGAAATCAATTCACTGATTGAACGCGTAAGGGATGGAGATACCGCAGAAGTAATCCTGGCATTAAGTACTACAATGGAGGGGGACACCACAAATTTCTATATATATAAGAAATTAAAAGAATTGAACGTTAAGATATCAACTCTTGCCCGGGGAGTTTCCATAGGTGACGAATTGGAATATGCCGATGAAATTACCCTTGGGCGTTCAATCAAAAACAGAATGGATTTTGAAGATTCAATATCTCAGTAAAATCATCGTTCATGAAACTATCAATAGTCATCGTCAATTATAATGTCAGGTTTTTCCTGGAACAATGCCTGCACTCCGTAGAACAAGCATGTTCGGAGATTAAAGCTGAAGTTTTTGTCGTTGATAATAATTCTGTTGATGGCTCATGCCAAATGGTTAAAGAGAAGTTTTCGAATGTTATTTTGATTGAAAACCATGACAATAAAGGTTTCTCAAAAGCAAACAATCAAGCTATCCGGAAATCAAAAGGTGAATATGTCCTTCTTCTAAATCCTGACACAATTGTTGAAGAAGACTGCTTTGAGAAATGCATTAAATTCATGGATGAACATCCCGAAGCAGGCGGTCTTGGGGTAAAAATGATTGATGGGAAAGGTAAGTTCCTTCCCGAATCCAAACGAGGGTTACCTACCCCTGCCGTAGCTTTTTATAAGATTTTTGGCCTTTCAAAATTATTCAGCAAATCAAAACGGTTTGGACGCTACCATCTCGGGCATTTAGATAAAGAAAAAGAGCATGAGATTGAGGTTCTTTCCGGAGCCTGCATGTTCATGCGCAAATCAGCTCTTGACAAAGTTGGTTTGTTGGATGAAGATTATTTCATGTACGGTGAAGACATAGATCTCTCCTATCGAATTACAAAAAGAGGATTTAAAAACTACTATTTCCCCGAAACAAAAATAATTCACTACAAAGGTGAAAGCACGAAAAAAGGAAGCATTAATTATGTGAAGGTATTCTACCAGGCAATGGCAATTTTTGCCAATAAACACTTTTCAAAAGGCAGGGCTGATTTGTTCTCGCAGATTATTACCCTGGCAATTTACTTCCGTGCATTTTTAGCTGTTATTAGCCGAATTGCCAAAACAATTTTTCTTCCCTTGCTAGATGGAATTTTTATTTACCTGGGTTTTTTATGGCTATTGCCCTACTGGGAAAATTTCAAATTCAACAAAGGTTATTACCCCAACGAGTTTTTAAATTTTGTTGTGCCGGCATACATTCTCATTTGGATCGCCAGCATATGGTTTTCCGGCGGATATCAAAGGCCTATCAAAATTATTAAACTTATACGTGGTTTATTTTGGGGAAGTATAACGATACTTGTTTTCTATTCGTTGGTCGATGAAAGTTTACGCTTCTCAAGAGCCTTAATTATTCTGGGTTCTGCCTGGTCTGTAATTATTCTTTTGGTTTATCGGTTTATTCTCACAAAACTAAGTTCAAATGCATTCCGTTTTGATTTAAAACGAATGAAGAGAGTGGTTTTAATTGCAAAGGATAAAGAAGCAAAGCGTATAAACAATCTTATTAAACAATCAAACCTTCGAATCGATATTCTTGGGCTAGTCAATCCAAATCGCGAAGAACACATTGCTCCATTTTTAGGAAACCTTGGTCAGTTGAGGGAAATCATTCGCATTCATAAAATTGAAGAGTTGATCTTCAGCTCAAGTGATCTGACGTCACAGGAAATTATAGATGTTATGCTTGAGTTAAACGACCTTAATATTGAATATAAAATTGCTCCACCCAAAAGTCTTTCAATAATAGGCAGTAACTCGATTGATACCGCTGGTGAACTTTACGTGGTGCATGTTAATGCTATTTCAAAAGAAAGCAACAAAAGAAACAAGCGTTTGCTCGACTTCCTATTTTCAGTATTAATGCTTTTAAGCTACCCCTTTTCTTGCTGGACTGTTATTAAACGAGGTGGTTTTTTCAAAAACATTTTTGCGGTACTTTTTGCCAGGAAAAGCTGGGTAGGTTATTCTTCCGGGGAGTCTAATGATATTCATCTACCAAGATTAAAAAACGGAGTACTAAGCCCTGCCGATAAACAAAACCTGGATCTTTCTAAACAGAAAAAGCTGGAGATTGATATGGTTTATGCCAAAGATTATCGTATTTTGAATGATTTGGAAATAATCCTTGCCGGATGGAAAAAGTTAGGCCAATGAAGCCGGGAAAATTAGAATATGGTAAAGTTCGTCTTCGCCCCCTCGAACCTGAAGATTTGGAAATTCTTTATGACTGGGAAAACGATCTGCAAATATGGAGAGTTAGTAATACCTTAGCTCCTTTTTCCAGGTATGTGCTAAAACAATACATTCAGGAATCGCATCGGGATATTTTTGAAAGCAAGCAGCTACGCCTGATTATTGAAGATTTAGGTCAAAAAGCTGTTGGTGCAGTTGACCTTTTTGATTTTGATCCTTACCACCAACGTGCAGGTATTGGCATTCTAATTTATTCGAAAAAAGACAGGGGCAAAGGACTTGCCTCAGATGCTATTAAACTCATGGCAGATTATTCACGTGAATTTCTTGGGCTGCATCAGGTTTATGCCAACATTACCGCAGACAACACAGCCAGCATTCAACTTTTTGAAAAAGCAGGGTTTATAAAAACCGGCACAAAAAAAGACTGGAGAAAAACTTCTGACGGCTGGATGGATGAGGTAATTTATCAATTAGTGTTCTAAATTACTTACACGTTCCAAGTTGATACTTTTCTTATTATCGTCACAAATAATTTTTACATAATCTCTTTTTACGATAATTCTTTCTGCTTGTAAAATTGAGTGAAACCTCCTTCCCCATTCGGGTTCATAGATTTCTGTCCATATGACATTTTCTATCGAAATATTTCCATTTTCTGTTAGGTAATATTCGCCACTAAAACTGTTCGTTACATTTCTTCCACTAAAAAGATTTGCGCGTTTAAACTCAATTGTGACATCCCCATTATTAATATTGCTTAGTGTATTTTCATGTGTTTTAGTAATCTTCTTTAGTGTTTCATAATCTTCATATGAAACAACTTTCCAACGCCCAACTATATTATTTGTAATTCCCTCATCTTCACAACAAAAGAATGCAAATACAAGAAACAACAGGATTATTACCGTAGGTATAGATTTAATTCTCACATTTAATCTTTTTCTAATGATGAACATAAACCTAAAGGGGTTGCTTTAACTAATCAATTATCTAACTAATACTTGAAAAAGACGGAATTTCTTTAAGAAAAACATAGTTTTCCTGCTCAAAATCAAGCTGGCAGCAATAATGATCCAATCCGTTTGAAACAATTAAATAAGGCACCCTAAACTTCATATTATACCGTGCTATCTGATTAAAAGTATCTTGTGATATTTTTACCTGTGGGGCTTTAAATTCAACAACCAGCAATGGGTTTCCGGATCGGTTATAAACCAATAAGTCTGCCCGAAACTGGTTTAGATTTATTTTCAACCCAGTTTCAATAGCCATTAGCGACGCTGAAAAGCCCTTTTCTTTAATCAAAAATTGAATAAAATTCTGGCGTACCCATTCTTCAGGGGTAAGTACTAAAAACTTTTTTCGGATATTGTCATAAATCAGCTGTTTATTGCCCTCTTTTTTAATCCGAAAAGAATATGTTGGTAAATTTAATTCTGTGAACATCCAATGATCATTCAAAGTTGTATTTTTGTAAAATTATTTTCGAAAAACTTTTTTTGCAAATAAGGGTATCCAAAAGTGCAAAAAAAGATTAACCTTACAGGAAAGGATTTAAAAAAATATCAAACAAGACAAAGTTCTGTCTATGAAGACCAAAAAAGAAATTGTTGAAAACTGGCTCCCTCGTTACACCGGGCAGCCTCTTGATAAATTTGGGAAGTTTATCCTTCTCACAAATTTTCAATTGTACGTTGAAATCTTTGCCAGGCAATTCAATGTAAAAATTGATGGTGCAGATAAAAACATGCCTACTGCAACCGCAGAAGACATTACAATTATCAACTTTGGGATGGGTAGCCCCAATGCCGCAACTATTATAGATTTGCTTAGTGCAATAAAGCCGAAGGCAGTTTTGTTTTTAGGAAAATGTGGTGGATTGAAGCGAATTAACAAGCTGGGTGATTTTATTCTTCCAATTGCTGCTATTCGCAGTGATGGTACATCTGATGATTATCTCCCCCCGGAGATTCCTGCCTTGCCAGCATTTAACCTGCAACGGGCTGTTTCAACTGCAATACGTGAAAACAACGAAGATTATTGGACAGGAGTTGTTTACACTACCAACAAAAGGGTTTGGGAGTACGACGAACGTTTCAAAAAATACCTCAACAAAAGCAGGGCTATTGCAATTGATATGGAAACAGCCACCATTTTTACTGTTGGTTTTGCGAATTACATACCGTCTGGTGCCCTACTGCTTGTTTCTGATCAACCAATGATTTCTTCCGGAATTAAAACCACAACTAGTGATGAAAAAGTAACTACCAATTTCGTTCAAAAACATGTTAAGATTGGAATTGATGCCCTGCTGGAAATAAAGAATAATGGTCGTTCGGTGAGACACCTCAAATTTTAACCCCGTTTAATTATGAATTACGAAGATATTCTGGTCAACCTGCGAAATAAAATTTATCACCCCATTTATTTTTTGATGGGAGAAGAAAGTTATTTCATCGATCAAATCACTGACTATATTGCAAAAAATGTTTTAACAGAAGCAGAGCAAGGCTTCAATCAACATATTCTTTACGGGAAAGACACAGACATTGATACGATCATTACACATGCCAGGCGTTTCCCCATGATGGCAAATCACCAGGTTATCATTATAAAAGAAGCACAAAACATTAAAAAAATTGAAGACCTTGAACCTTACCTGAACGCACCACTCGAAAGTACGATCCTTGTAATTAACTACAAGTATAAATCCATCGACAAAAGAAAAAGCTTTGCCAAACAGTTAGGTAAAAAGGGTGTACTTTTCGAGGCAAAAAAAATATACGACAACCAGCTACCTAACTGGATTAACAGCTACCTGGCAAGCCATCAATTTAGTATTGAGCCTCAGGCTGCAGCCATGCTTGCTGAATATCTGGGAACTGATCTTAGTAAGGTTTCAAATGAATTGGATAAACTAATTATTTCCTTACCCGAAAACACGAAGATTACTCCGGACCATATTGAAAAGAATATTGGTATCAGTAAGGATTTCAACATTTTTGAACTTCAAAATGCTTTGGGTGAAAAAAATGTTTTAAAAACAAACCAAATCATCAATTATTTTGCAGCTAATCCTTCTTCAAACCCAATTACAAGAACCATTGCCAGCTTATACTTCTTTTTTATGAAAATTTTAACATTTCATTTTTTAGAAGATAAATCTCAAAATGCCGTTGCTTCAAGCTTGCAAATTAATCCTTTCTTCGTGCGCTCATATACAGCTGCTGCCAGGAAATATCCGATCAAAAAGGTCGTTGATATAATTGCCATACTCCGCGAATATGACATGAAATCAAAGGGTATGGGAAATGTATCCACTTCGGCGGGCGATCTGCAAAAAGAAATGATTTACAAAATCTTACATTAGTGCTATGACCATTATAATTATTGCCATAACTGCTGTTGTTTCAATTGCGGCTTTTAGCCGGCCTGATTTGATGGAGAAGTTTCAATTCAACGCAAGCAAAGTTATTCACAAACGCGAATACCACCGGTTGATCAGTCACGGCTTTCTGCACGCAAACTGGGAACATCTCATCGTAAATATGATTGTCCTTTATTCTTTTGGAAGGGCAATTGAAAGTTATTTTGAATACGGTTTTGGAAGGATGCACAATGCTTACTTCCTCATTCTGTATTTTGGCGGAATGGTTTTTGCAAATGCTTACGCGCTTTACAAACACCGAAACAACTATTATTACAATGCTGTTGGTGCCTCCGGGGCAGTTTCTGCAGTTCTTTTTGCCGCTATCTTTTTTGACCCGTGGGGTAAAATCCATTTTTTTATGGCGATTCCAATTCCCGGAATTGTATTTGCAATACTTTATCTGGCTTATTCTTACTACATGAGCCGAAAACAAAGTGATCATGTTGCACACGATGCTCACTTTTTAGGGTCGGTTTTTGGTTTTGTTTTTCCCATATTACTTGACACTCGTTTACTTGAACGTTTTCTGGATAAATTATTTATGCTGATTTAATATGAAAGCTATTTTCCTTGACAGAGACGGTGTAATCGTTGATAATTCATCACATTACTACATTTTCAAAACAAAAGATGTAAAGTTTGTTGATGGTATTATTGACAACTTATCCAGACTACAAAAGAAGGAATATCAGCTTTTTGTTGTCACAAACCAGGGAGGTATCTCAAAAAAACAGTATAAAAAAGAAGACGTTGAGAAGGTTCATGATTTCATAGAAAATGAATTTAAAAAGCACGGTGTAAAAATCAGAGAGTTTGTGTATTGTCCGCATCACAACTCCTTTGAAAATTGTTTTTGCAGAAAACCTTCTTCATTGTTGATAGAAAAATTAATTGCCAAACACAAAATTGACAGAACAAAATCCTTTTTGATTGGTGATAGTATTCGGGATATTGAAGCGGCAAATGGTGCTGGAATAAGAGGTTTGCTGATCCCATCAAACCAAGATCTTTCACCAATAGTTTCTCAAATAATTCCTTAATGAGCCCAAAGTTTATTTTTTATAATGGTGATTTTTTTCCCGAAAGTGAAAAGCTTTTTGGATATCAATTCTTGCAGAAGAAACTTGTTGCTGAAGAAATCAGAACTTCAAAAAGCAAAATGCCTTTTTGGAATGAATTTGTTCAACTAATTCTTTTCAAATTGAAATTATACGATCTCGATATTCCTTTTTTTCTGGAAAAAGAAGGTAGTGGGTTAAAAAGGCAGATTGAACGAACTTTGATAAAGAATAAGCTTTTTAAAGATGCATTAGTTACAGTTAGCTTATTCCGGGAACAAGGCAAAACTTCTTATTTAATATCCGTTTCTGAAAATACACAGCCAGCATTTGCACTAAACAAAAATGGACTTGTTGTTGATATTTTTGATAAAGTTTCTAAAGCTATTTCCCCATTATCATCATTAAGCGAAGGCTCGATACCATTTTGGGAAATAATGGATAAGCATAAAAAATCAAATATTGAATTATTGCTTACAAATACCAACGGTAGCATTATTGAGGGGTATAAAAAAAATATCTATATCATAAAAAAAGATGAAGTTTTAACCCCCGCTATGGCTACGGGTGCTTATGTTGATTTAAGTGCAATCGCAGTAAAAAAAGCCTGTGAAAATATCGGGATTAGAGTGGCTGAAATCAACATGCTAAAAGTGAGTGATCTTTTGAACGCAAATGAACTATTCTTTTGTAACTGTATTAACGGAATTGAATGGATAAAAGGATTTCAGCACAAAAGATACTTTTGCAAAACTATACGTTTAATCAATGAGGAATTTAATCGTTTGCTAATTTAACGTGAGTTCGGGATAAGCTATCAATTACAGAAAGTCATAAGTGCATTAGGTTTTAACTAAAAAAGATGCATGAATAACGGGTTATTTGAAAGGTTTTTTAGTTAAAAGATGATGTGCTTTGGATCACTGCAATATTCGGGTGGGTAACTTTGTTGAATTTATGATCCTGGATACGGGGAACTTGATTCTTGATCCTTGAACCTGGATGCCCATTACTGGATACTGGTTGCTGGATGCTCGATACTGGCTAATTGGTCATTGTCAATTGTGTCCTCAATGGTTGGAGTGTGGGATTTGATTATTGGATAGTGGTTATTGGTTTAAAAAACGTTTTCCATGCGGCGAAT
>JANQII010000347.1 GCA_028282195.1 Prolixibacteraceae bacterium | reverse complement strand
GGCTCAAAAAAATAAAACACACATTGAATTAAATAGTGTGTGCAAAGAGTTCTAAAAGATATTGAAAACTGATTGGGGAGATACCAAAGTGGCCAACTGGGGCAGACTGTAAATCTGCTGTCTTATGACTTCGTAGGTTCGAATCCTGCTCTCCCCACCGAATCAAATTCCAAAAATTGGATTTTGTTATTTGTATTTTTGGATTTGAATATGTTGCGGGAGTAGCTCAGCTGATAGAGCATTAGCCTTCCAAGCTAAGGGTCGCGGGTTTGAATCCCGTCTCCCGCTCAACTTTTAAAGATGATCGCCGGGGTAGCTCAGGGGTAGAGCGCATCCTTGGTAAGGATGAGGTCACGAGTTCAATTCTCGTCCTCGGCTCAAAAAATGAAAATTGATTAAAATTAAAATAATTATTAGTTATGGCTAAAGAACAATTTATTAGGGATAAAGACCACGTTAACATTGGTACTATTGGCCACGTTGACCACGGTAAAACTACCCTTACGGCTGCTATTACAACAGTATTAGCAAAAAAAGGTTTGTCTGAAATCAAATCTTTTGATTCAATTGACAGTGCTCCTGAAGAAAAAGAGCGTGGTATTACTATTAATACTGCTCACGTTGAGTACCAAACTGCAAATCGTCACTATGCACACGTTGACTGTCCAGGTCACGCGGACTACGTGAAGAACATGGTAACTGGTGCTGCTCAGATGGACGGTGCTATCATCGTAGTTGCTGCTACTGATGGTCCTATGCCTCAAACTCGTGAGCACATCTTGTTGGCTCGTCAGGTAAACGTACCTAAATTGGTAGTTTTCATGAACAAAGTTGACATGGTTGAAGATGCTGAATTGTTAGAGCTTGTTGAAATGGAAATCCGTGAGTTGTTGGACTTCTACGAATTTGACGGTGAAAACGCTCCTGTAATTCAAGGTTCTGCACTTGGTGCATTGAACGGAGAACCAGAGTGGGAAGAAAAAGTTGTTGAGTTGATGGAAGCTTGTGATACCTGGATCCCACTTCCTCCACGTGATATCGATAAGCCATTCCTGATGCCTGTTGAAGATGTATTCTCAATTACTGGTCGTGGTACGGTAGCAACTGGTCGTATTGAAACTGGTGTTATTCATACTGGTGATGAAATGCAGTTGATCGGTTTAGGTGCTGAAGGTCGTAAGACTGTATGTACTGGTGTTGAAATGTTCCGTAAGATTCTTGATGATGGACAAGCTGGTGATAACGTAGGTTTATTGCTTCGTGGTGTTGACAAAAAAGAAATTAAGCGTGGACAAATTTTGGCAGCTCCTGGTTCAATTACCCCTCACACTAAATTTAAAGCTGAGGTTTATGTATTGAAGAAAGAAGAAGGTGGTCGCCACACTCCATTCCACAACAAATACCGTCCTCAGTTCTACTTGCGTACACTTGACGTAACAGGTGAGATTACTTTGGAAGAAGGTCGTGAAATGGTAATGCCTGGTGATAACGTTACAATTAACGTTAGCCTTATCTATCCTGTAGCAATCAACGAAGGTCTTCGTTTCGCTATCCGCGAAGGTGGACGTACTGTTGGTGCAGGTCAGGTAACTCAAATTGTAGAGTAATATCTATAAAAATATACTGAAAAGAATGTCCCGGGTCGAATAGGTCCGGGACTCTTTACGGATGAAACCCACTGGGGGTTTTCTGTTTTTTAGAAAATCAGGTTCGACTCCTGACATTCGACTATCATTAAAAAAGAGAAGATGAAACTTAAAACTTATTTCGAAGAAGCTTATTCAGAGCTTGTTCATAAAGTTTCCTGGCCAACTTGGAAAGAGTTGCAGAATAGTGCATTTATCGTGATGGTTGCTTCCTTTATCATAGCACTTATTGTATTCGTAATGGACATCTCGTTTGAGAACATTATGAACTTTGTGTACAGTTTATTTTATTAATACTATTTGGAGAACGTTATGAGCGAACACGTAAAAAAATGGTATGTTCTGAGAACGATCGGAGGAAAAGAGAAGAAGGTCAAAGAATATATCGAAAGTGAAATTGCAAATGCGGGACTCCAGGAGTATGTTTCACAGGTACTGATACCTACTGAAAAGGTTTATCAAATTCGCAATGGAAAAAAGATTAGTAAAGAACGAAACTTTTTCCCTGGTTATGTATTGATTGAGGCTGCTCTTGTTGGTGAGATTCCTCACATGTTGAAAAATATGACCAACGTGATTGGATTCTTAGGTGACACCAAAGGGGGAGATCCTGTACCTATGCGCCAGTCTGAAGTTAACCGCATCTTAGGACGCGTTGACGAAATGGCTGAAACCAGTGCGGAAATTAATATTCCTTACGTAGTTGGAGAGACTGTGAAAGTTACAGACGGTCCATTTAACGGATTCAACGGAATCATTGAAGAAATCAATGAAGAGAAGAAGAAGTTGAAAGTGATGGTCAAGATTTTTGGACGAAAAACACCTTTGGAACTTAGCTTTATGCAAGTTGAGAAGGAGTAGTAATTATTTATTTTAAAATTATGGCTAAAGAAGTTGCTGGATTAATTAAGTTACAAATTAGAGGTGGTGCAGCTAATCCTTCACCTCCGGTTGGACCAGCATTAGGTGCCAAAGGGGTTAATATTATGCAGTTCTGCAAGCAGTTTAACGGCCGGACACAAGACCAGGCTGGTAAAGTGCTCCCCGTTATTATTACTGTATATGCAGATAAATCGTTTGATTTTGTAATTAAACAACCCCCAGTAGCCGTACAATTGCTTGAAGCAGCAAAACTGAAATCAGGATCTGCTGAGCCTCACGTTAAAAAAGTGGCTCAGGTTACCTGGGATCAGGTTAGAGGGATCGCTGAAGCGAAAATGTCTGACCTAAACTGTTTTACTGTTGAATCAGCTATGAAAATGGTTGCTGGTACTGCCAGAAGTATGGGAATTACAGTTAAAGGGGAATTTCCATCGAATAACTAATTAAATTTTTTAAAATGGGCAGAATTACAAAAAATAAAAAGCTTGCTCTTGAGAAGCTCGAAGAAGGCAAAGTGTATTCACTTGAAGAAGCTGCAGCATTGGTAAAAGAAGTTACTTTCACCAAGTTTGACGCTTCTGTGGATATTGACGTTCGCCTTGGAGTAGATCCAAGAAAAGCAAATCAGATGGTTAGAGGCGTTGTATCCTTACCCCACGGAACAGGTAAAGAAGTCCGCGTTTTGGCATTGGTAACACCAGACAAAGAAGCTGAAGCGAAAGAAGCTGGAGCTGACTACGCTGGCCTTGATGATTTCATTGAAAAAATCAAAGGCGGATGGGTAGATTTTGACGTTGTTATTACGATGCCACCGGTTATGGGTAAGGTGGGGCCATTAGGCCGCGTTCTTGGTCCGCGAGGTTTGATGCCAAACCCAAAAAGTGGAACAGTAACGATGGATATTGGCAAAGCTATTGCTGAGGTTAAACAAGGTAAGATTGATTTTAAAGTTGATAAATTCGGTATTGTGCATACTTCGATTGGTAAAGTATCTTTTGATGCTGGGAAGATCGCTGATAATGCTAAAGAATTTATGGCTACTATCAATAAACTGAAACCTACTGCAGCTAAAGGTACTTACGTAAAAAGTATCTATTTGTCAAGTACAATGAGCCCTGGAATTCAAGTTGAACCAAAGTCATTTGTTGACTAGTAAAAGATGATATCATGAAAAGATCAGAAAAATTAGAGATTATTGATAATCTGACCGAACAGATCAATTCGTACAATCATTTTTACCTGGCTGACATTGCAGACTTAAACGCTGAAGACTCAAGTGATTTAAGGCGCCTGTGTTTTACCAAAGAAGTAAAACTGGTTGTAGTAAAGAACACACTATTACGTAAAGCTCTTGAAAATTCTGAAAAGAATGCAGAAGACCTTTACGATGTACTCAAAGGAAATACATCAATCATGTTTTCCGACACAGGTAACGTACCTGCAAAACTGATCAAAGAGTTCAAAAAAGTACACGACAAGCCAGTCTTAAAAGCTGCATTTGTTGAAGAATCAGTTTATGTTGGAGAAGATCAATTGGGTGTATTGACTTCAATTAAGTCGAAAGACGAATTGATTGGAGATCTTGTTGCACTGTTACAATCACCAATGAAAACAGTTATTGGTCAATTGCAATCAGGTGGTAATAAGATCCACGGTGTCCTACAGACACTTTCAGAGAGAGAATAATTTTAGTTACAATTTTATCGCATAAAAATTAAGAAAATGGCAGATTTAAAAGTACTTGCAGAAGAGTTAGTAAACTTGACTGTAAAAGATGTTAATGAATTAGCTGACATTTTAAAAAATGAATACGGAATCGAACCTGCTGCTGCAGCTGTAGCTGTTGCCGGACCTGCTGCTGGTGGTGGCGAAGAAGGTGCTGCTGCTGAGCAATCAGAATTTGATGTAATCCTGAAAGCAGCTGGGCAATCTAAGCTTGCTGTTGTTAAGTTAGTTAAAGAATTAACAGGTTTAGGTCTTAAAGAAGCAAAAGAAGTTGTTGACGGAGCACCTAAAGCAATCAAAGAAAAAGTTTCTAAGGATGAAGCTGAAGCACTTAAAACTCAGTTAGAAGAAGCAGGAGCTGAAGTAGAACTTAAATAAGAGACTAATGATCTGAATCACAGATCTTATATGGTTTGGAATCTCATCCCGAATTTTCGGGATGGGATTTTAGACCTTTTTGCATATTTATATTTTAAGTTCACTTAATTTTGTTGATACATGTCATTAAATATTGAAAATCAAAGGATTAGTTTTTCTTCCACCAAGACAAAATTTGATTACCCCGATTTCCTGGAAGTACAGATCAAATCTTTCATCGACTTTTTTCAGATGTCTACGACTCCTGAAAACAGAAAAAGTGAAGGCCTGTACAAGGTGTTTGAAGAAAACTTCCCAATCACAGATACCCGAAACAATTTCGTTCTGGAATTCATTGATTACGCAGTGGATCCACCACGATATTCAATTGAAGAATGTATAGAACGAGGGCTTACTTACAGTGTGCCACTGAAAGCTAAGCTTAAACTTTATTGTACTGACCCTGAACACGAAGATTTCGATACAGTAATACAGGATGTATACCTTGGTACTGTGCCTTATATGACAGAAAGAGGTACGTATGTTATTAATGGTGCTGAACGTGTTGTTGTTTCTCAGCTTCACCGTTCACCTGGTGTATTCTTTGGACAAAGTTTACACGCAAATGGTACAAAACTTTATTCGGCACGTATCATTCCTTTTAAAGGATCATGGATCGAGTTTGCTACAGACATCAATTCTGTGATGTTTGCTTACATTGATCGTAAAAAGAAATTACCTGTAACAACTTTGTTGCGGGCTATCGGTTATGAAAGTGATAGAGAAATCCTTGAGATTTTTGGACTTGCTGATGAGGTAAAAGTTTCTAAAACCGGTTTGAAGAAAGTTGTTGGAAGAAAGTTAGCTGCCCGTGTATTGAAAACCTGGGTTGAGGACTTTGTGGATGAAGATACCGGTGAGGTTGTTTCTATTGAAAGGAACGAGGTGATCATTGATCGTGAAACGGTTATTGAAAATGATCATATCGAAGAAATTGTAGATTCCGGTGCAAAAACTATTTTATTGCATAAAGAAGATCAGAATCTTCAGGACTTTGCAATTATTTACAATACCCTTCAGAAAGACCCATGTAACTCTGAAAAAGAAGCAGTTCTTCATATTTATCGTCAGTTACGTAATGCTGAACCGCCAGATGAGGCTACAGCACGTGATGTAATTGATAAATTATTCTTCTCAGAAAAGCGTTACGACTTAGGTGAAGTAGGTCGTTACCGTATCAACAAAAAGTTAGGGTTGAATATTGACATCGATATTCAGGTCCTGACAAAGGAAGATATAATTGAAATTATCAAATATTTGATCAAGCTGGTAAATGCAAAAACTGATGTTGATGACATTGACCACTTGAGCAACCGTCGGGTTCGTACTGTTGGCGAACAAATGTATAACCAATTTGGTGTTGGTCTTGCCCGTATGGCAAGAACAATTCGTGAACGAATGAATGTTCGTGATAATGAAGTTTTCACGCCGATTGATTTGATCAATTCAAAAACGTTATCATCAGTAATTAACTCATTCTTCGGAACCAACGCACTTTCTCAGTTTATGGATCAAACCAATCCTCTTGCAGAGATGACACACAAACGTAGAATGTCAGCTCTGGGGCCTGGTGGTTTATCTCGTGAAAGAGCAGGCTTTGAGGTTCGTGACGTTCACTTTACCCACTATGGTCGTTTGTGTCCGATTGAAACACCTGAAGGTCCAAACATTGGTTTGATTTCTTCATTGTGTGTTTTCGCAAAGGTTACTGATCTGGGTTTTATTTCTACTCCTTACCGTTTGGTAAATGAAGGACAGGTTGACTTGTCTGAAAATGGGGTAGTTTATTTAACAGCAGAGGAAGAAGAAGGTAAAGTAATTGCCCAGGCGAATGCTCCTATTAATGACGAAGGATTCTTTGTTAATCAAAAGGTAAAGGCCCGCTTGGAGGGTGATTACCCTGTTGTTGACAAGGAAGAAGTTGAATTGATGGACGTAGGTCCTAACCAGATTGCTTCTGTTGCAGCATCGTTGATTACTTTCTTAGAGCATGATGATGCGAACCGTGCATTGATGGGATCGAACATGATGCGCCAGGCTGTGCCATTGCTTCGTCCTGAAGCGCCGATTGTAGGTACGGGGCTTGAGGCTAATGCAGCTCGCGATTCACGCGTGCTTGTTTCAGCTAAAGGAGATGGTGTTATTGAGTCAGTTGATGCAGACAAGATTGTAGTACGCTACGATAAAACTGAAAATGAGAAATTCGTAAGTTTTGATCCTGAATTGGAAATTTATGAATTGCCAAAATATCTAAAAACGAACCAGGGTACCGTTGTTGACCTGAAACCAATCGTAATGAAAGGTCAACGAATTAATAAAGGTCAGGTTCTTACTGAAGGTTATGCAACCGAAGGTGGTGAACTTGCTCTTGGACGTAACCTGAAAGTGGCATTCATGCCATGGCAGGGGTACAACTACGAGGATGCGATTGTAATTTCAGAACGCGTAGTTCGTGAAGATATTTTTACATCTATTCATGTTGATGAGTATTCGTTAGAGGTTCGTGACACCAAACGTGGTGTTGAAGAATTTACTTCTGATATTCCTAACGTAAGTGAAGAAGCTACCCGTAACCTGGATGAAAACGGTTTGATCCGTGTTGGGGCAATCGTTAAACCTGGTGATATCCTAATTGGAAAGATTACTCCTAAAGGGGAATCAGATCCTTCACCGGAAGAAAAACTGCTTCGTGCAATCTTCGGTGATAAAGCCGGTGATGTGAAAGATGCTTCATTGAAAGCTTCTCCATCTTTGAACGGTACTGTAATCGACAAAAAACTCTTCTCCAGGGTTGTTAAAGATAAAAAAGGCAAATTAGCAACTAAACCATTGCTTGATCAGATTGATGAGGAATTTGATCGTATTGCTGTTGGTTTGCGTTCTAAGCTGGAAGATAAACTTTTCGCTTTGGTGAACGGAAAAACCAGTCAAGGTGTTAAAGATTATTACGGAGGGGATATTATTGCTAAAGGTGTGAAATTCACGCTTAAGCAATTACAGGAAATTGACTTCCTGACAGTAAACCCAAATAAATGGACTACTGATAAAGATAAGAATACGATGATCTTCAATCTTGTGACTAATTATATTCAGAAATATAAAGAGCACGAAGCTGTTGCACGTCGTAAGCGGTATAACGTAACTATTGGAGATGAACTTCCTGCAGGTATCATCCAGTTAGCTAAAGTATACGTTGCTAAAAAACGTAAACTTCAGATTGGAGATAAGATGGCAGGTCGTCACGGTAACAAAGGGATTGTATCCCGTATTGTTCGTGATGAGGATATGCCATTCCTGGCTGATGGAAGTCCTGTAGATATCGTACTTAACCCACTGGGGGTACCTTCCCGTATGAACCTTGGGCAGATTTACGAAACTGTTTTAGGTTGGGCAGGTAAAGAATTGGGAATGAAGTTTGCGACTCCAATTTTTGATGGTGCAAGCCTTGATGAGGTGACAGAATATACCGATAAAGCAGGAGTTCCTGCATTTGGTAAAACAGTCCTTCATGATGGTGAAACAGGTGAGCCATTTGACCAGCCTGCAACAGTTGGTGTGATTTACATGCTGAAACTAGGGCACATGGTTGAAGATAAGATGCATGCCCGTTCAATTGGACCATACTCATTGATTACGCAACAGCCATTAGGTGGTAAAGCACAATTTGGTGGTCAGCGTTTTGGTGAGATGGAAGTTTGGGCACTTGAAGCATTTGGTGCTTCGCATATCTTGCAGGAAATCCTGACCGTTAAGTCGGATGACGTGCTTGGACGTGCTAAGGCTTATGAAGCTATCGTTAAAGGTGAACCCATGCCACAGGCAGGTATTCCGGAATCGCTTAATGTACTGCTCCACGAATTACGCGGACTTGGACTTAGTGTTAATCTGGACTAATGATAAAGGACTTTAGTTCCTCGTTTTAATCAGAATAATATACATTGATATATGGCATTCAGAAAAGACAATAAAGCAAAAAGTAATTTTTCCAAAATAGCCATTAGTTTGGCTTCACCTGAGGAAATCCTGGAACGTTCACATGGTGAAGTTTTAAAGCCGGAAACCATTAACTATCGTACTTACAAACCAGAACGTGATGGTTTGTTCTGCGAACGTATTTTCGGACCGGTAAAAGACTATGAGTGTCATTGTGGTAAATACAAGCGTATTCGCTACAAAGGCATTGTTTGTGACCGTTGTGGGGTGGAAGTTACCGAGAAAAAAGTACGTCGTGAACGCATGGGGCATATTTCCCTTGTAGTTCCTGTAGCACATATCTGGTACTTCAAATCATTACCGAACAAAATTGGTTACCTGCTTGGCTTGCCAACCAAAAAGCTTGATACAATCATTTACTATGAGCGCTATGTTGTGATTCAGCCTGGTGTTAAAGCAGAAGATGGTATTAAAGCAAATGATTTCTTAACGGAAGAAGAATACCTTGATATTTTGGATACACTGCCCAAAGAGAACCAATACCTTGATGATGATGATCCGCAAAAGTTCATCGCAAAAATGGGTGCCGAGGCTCTTTATGCACTGCTGGAACGTCTTGAGTTAGATGATCTTTCTTATACGTTAAGGCATAAGGCAAGTACTGAAACTTCGCAGCAACGTAAAAACGAAGCATTGAAGCGTTTGCAGGTTGTTGAAGCTTTCCGTGCCAGTAAGAATATCAACCGTCCGGAATGGATGATTGTAAAGGTTGTACCGGTAATCCCTCCTGATTTGCGTCCATTGGTGCCACTTGATGGTGGTCGTTTCGCAACTTCTGACTTGAACGATTTATATCGTAGGGTGATTATCCGTAACAATCGTTTAAAGAGATTGATTGAGATCAAAGCACCAGAGGTGATCCTTCGTAATGAGAAGAGAATGCTTCAGGAAGCTGTTGATTCACTATTCGATAACTCACGGAAATCTAATGCCGTGAAAACTGAAAATAACCGCGCTCTGAAATCACTTTCAGACAGTTTAAAAGGTAAGCAAGGACGTTTCCGTCAAAATTTGCTTGGTAAGCGTGTCGATTATTCAGCACGTTCGGTTATTGTTGTAGGACCCACATTGAAATTGCATGAATGTGGTCTTCCAAAAGATATGGCAGCTGAACTTTACAAACCATTTATCATTCGTAAACTGATTGAGCGTGGTATTGTAAAAACGGTAAAATCTGCCAAGAAGATTGTAGATCGTAAAGATCCTGTTGTATGGGATATCCTTGAAAATGTACTGAAAGGACATCCTGTAATGTTGAACAGGGCACCGACCCTTCACCGCTTGTCAATTCAGGCATTCCAGCCCGTATTGATTGAGGGTAAAGCAATTCAGTTGCACCCGCTTGTTTGTACCGGTTTTAACGCTGACTTTGACGGTGACCAGATGGCAGTTCACGTACCACTTGGTAATGCTGCAATTCTTGAAGCCCAGTTGTTAATGCTTGCATCACACAACTTGTTGAACCCTGCTAATGGTGCCCCTATTACTGTACCTTCTCAGGATATGGTTCTTGGCCTTTATTATATGACCAAGCATCGTGAAGGAGCAAAAGGTGAGGGTATGACTTTCTATTCTCCTGAAGAGGTAATTATTGCCTACAATGAAGGAGAACTTGAAATGCACACAATTATCAAGGTTAAGGTTGAAGATGTTGATGAAAATGGCGAGTACTTCAAGCACATTGTTGAAACTACAGTTGGTCGCGTTATCTTTAACCAGGTAGCACCACGAAAAGCTGGTTTCATTAATGAACTACTGACTAAAAAGTCACTAAGGAATATTATTTCTGATATCTTCAAGAAAGCAGGAAATGCAACTACTGTTGCCTTCCTGGATGAAATTAAGAACATGGGTTACAAAATGGCATACCGTGGAGGTCTGTCATTCAACCTAAGTGATGTAATTATTCCTCTGGATAAGAAAACTATTGTTGAAGAAGGTTATAACGAAGTTGAAGATGTGATGAATAATTATAACATGGGTTTCATCACCAACAACGAACGTTACAACCAGGTTATTGATATCTGGACGCATGCAAATGCGAAGTTGACCAGCTCGGTAATGAAAACGATTAGTACCGATAAGCAAGGGTTTAACTCAGTTTATATGATGCTTGACTCTGGTGCAAGGGGTTCTAAAGAACAGATTCGCCAGTTGTGCGGCATGAGGGGACTGATGGCTAAACCACAAAAGTCTGGATCAACAGGTTCTCAGATTATTGAAAACCCGATTTTGGCAAACTTTAAAGAAGGTCTTTCAGTACTTGAATACTTTATTTCTACTCACGGTGCTCGTAAAGGTCTGGCGGATACCGCTCTTAAAACGGCAGATGCAGGTTATCTGACCCGTCGTTTGGTTGACGTTGCTCAGGACGTAATTGTTTCTGATGAAGATTGTGGAACACTTCGTGGGTTGGTTGCATCCGCAGTTAAAAACAACGAAGAGATTGTTGCTTCACTATTCGATCGTATCATTGGTCGTTCAACGGTGCATGATGTATTCCATCCGCTAACAGGTGAGCTAATCATTAAATCGGGTGAAACAATTACTGAAGAGATTGCCCGTCGAATTGAAGATTCGCCAATTGAAAGTGTTGAAATACGTTCAGTATTGACTTGTGAAGCTAAAAATGGTGTTTGTAGTAAGTGTTACGGACGTAACCTGGCTACCGGAGACCTTGCACAACGCGGTGAGTCAGTTGGTGTAATTGCAGCTCAGTCGATCGGGGAACCTGGAACTCAGCTTACATTGCGTACTTTCCACGTGGGTGGTATTGCAGGTAACATTTCTTCTCAATCTACTGTAGAGTCAAGATACGATGGTATTGCAGAAATTGAAGAGCTGCGTACAGTTGATTCTGTTGATGAAGAAGGTAAAAAAGTGGCGATTGTAGTTGGTCGTTTGGCTGAACTGCGAATTATCGATAAAAACACTCAAATTCCACTTTCTACACACGGTATTCCTTACGGTTCTAAGCTGTTTATTAAAAACGGACAAGAAGTTGCCAAAGGGGAAGTTATTTGTGAGTGGGACCCATATAATGGTGTAATCATTTCTGAATATGACGGTGAAATCTCATTCGAAGATTTGATTGATGGTGTTACTTTCCGTGAAGAATCAGATGAACAAACGGGTTATAAGGAAAAAGTAATCATTGAAACCAGGGATAAAACGAAGAATGCTTCGCTACGTATTTTAGATAAGAAAGGTGGAGTTATCCGTTCATACAACTTACCGGTAGGTGGTCACATTTCTGTAGAAGAAGGACAGGAAGTGAAAGCTGGTCATGTATTGGTGAAAATTCCACGTGCTTCCGGTAAAGCAGGCGATATCACCGGTGGTCTTCCTCGTGTTACCGAGTTGTTCGAGGCCCGTAACCCATCTAACCCTGCTGTTGTTTCAGAGATTGACGGAGAAGTTTCGTTGGGTAAGATCAAGCGTGGTAACCGTGAGATTATCATTACTGCGAAGAATGGTGATGTGAAGAAATATCTTGTGCCACTTTCCAAGCAAATCCTTGTTCAGGAAAATGATTATATCAGGGCAGGTATTCCTTTATCTGATGGTGCTATTACCCCTTCGGATATTCTTTCGATTAAAGGGCCTACTGCTGTTCAGGAATATATCCTGAATGAAGTTCAGGACGTTTACCGGATGCAGGGTGTGAAAATCAACGATAAGCATTATGAGGTGATTATTCGCCAGATGATGCGGAAAGTTGAGATTGCAGATCCGGGTGATACCCGTTTCCTTGAAAAACAAATTGTAGATAAAAACGAATTCTTGCATGAGAATGACTGGATTTACAATAAAAAGGTTGTTGTTGAGCCAGGTGATTCTGAATTGAGGGCAGGCCAGATTATAACTGCACGTCGTCTTCGTGATGAAAACTCAGTTCTTCGCCGTCGCGATAAAAAGCTTGTTGAATCCCGGGAAGCCATTCCGGCAACATCAAGTCAAATCCTTCAGGGGATTACGAAAGCGGCGCTACAAACCCGTAGCTGGTTGTCTGCAGCTTCATTCCAGGAAACAACCAAGGTGCTTAACGAAGCAGCTATCCAGGGTAAGGTTGACTACTTAGACGGATTGAAAGAAAACGTTATTTGTGGTCACTTGATTCCTGCGGGTACTGGTTTGAAAGAATACAAAAACCTGGTGGTAGGTTCTCGCGAAGAGTATGATCGTTTGGTCGATATGAAGGAACCTGAACATGCAAATCGAGAAGAATAATGGAAGAAAAGAATAAAAATCAGCTTAATATTGAATTGAGTGAAGAGGTTGCTCAGGGAACTTATTCAAACCTGGCAATAATCACTCACTCAACTTCAGAATTTGTATTGGATTTTGTTCGTATTATGCCTGGTATTCCAAAGGCGAATGTAAAATCACGTGTGATTTTAACCCCGGAGCATGCAAAGCGTTTGCTTCTGGCTTTGGAAGATAACGTAAAGAAATACGAAAAGATGCATGGTACAATAAAAGTCAGTGGGCCCGGCAATGATCCAATGATGCCACCTATGAACTTTGGTGGGCCAACCGCTGAAGCTTGATTTTTTAAAGATACAGGAAAGGTGCTGAAATTTCAGCACCTTTTTTTATGTTTTGTTTTCGCAGATTGTTATAAAGTTCTGAATGATTTGTGGGTTCAAGTATTCAGGGTGAAATTGCAGCGTATACAATGGTTTTTCAGGATGTTTCATCGCCTGGTTGAAACAAATTTCAGACTTTGCAAGATGGATAAAATCTTTCGGTAAACTTACAGAATCGTTATGCATTTGCTGTGTAATAAACGGATTTGGAAGACCTTGAAATAACATTTCGTTCTTCAAAATTTGTACTTCATTTTTCCCAGACTCGGGCTCAATGCTTCTGAAGTATTCTGCTCCGTACATAAAAGCCGTGATATGATGTCCTGCACAAATGCCGAGTACTGGCTTGTTGTAACTTTTTATCCATTGAAAATAGGGTTGGTGATGCTCTACAATATCATCACCTTGGGGAGAGCCGGAAATAATTATCCCATCAAACTCTTCAATACTTGTTGTTAATGTTTCTCTGTAGTTTATGATTTTGCAGATGGCTTTTTCATTGGAAATATGCCGCTTAATGTTTTCTGTAAATTCGATAATGCCAGGTTCAGCGCTATTTATAATCAATATCTTTATCATGGCTTAAATTTAGGAAAAAATATATGGGGCAGTATTGTATGAAATAAAAAAATAACTTACTTTACTGATAAATAAATTATTAAGAATGACAAAAGAAGTTGATACTATAAAGAAAACGACCATACATTTTATGTACTCGTTTATGCCGAGTTCTAATGACTTTACATTGAATGAAAGGGATATTATTAGACTTACTAATACATTTTCTTCTCTAGATAACTTGAAATCCAAAGTTGAATTCAATTTTGGGAAACCTGAAAATGAAAGAACAGGTATTTCAGCTTACAATTCTCTTAGGCATGAAAATATTGGTTTCATTAATCTACCTTCATTATTGGTTAGTTTAAATACTTTTTCATTATCTATTGATCCAATGTTTAGGTTTTTTCCGAATGGAAGTATTTTGACATTTAAAGTAAAGACCCGAGGTGCAAAAACTAGTCAAAAAGAAATTCACCAGGCTTTACAATTGGTTAGCCAGATAAAAAACAAAAAGGCTAAGAAAGTTTTTTCTTTTATAAATGAATTGAATCAAGAGACGATTGGTTTTTATAAAGAATTGTTTGACATTGATACTAAAGATAAAGAAGAAGAGTTAGAAAACATCTACCAACAAGAGAATTCAATTTTAGAAATTAAATACACTCCAAGCATTGAATTAGTTGAGAAATTTCTAAACGAAAAAAAAGAAATCACTTTATTTGAATTATTTAAGGGATTAGTAAAAAAAATACTGCTGATAGCAAGTAACGACCCTGAATTAGAACATCCGTATAAATTGAAATGCAAAGAGTTTTTAAATTCTAATCAAGAGGAACCCAGAACACCATGGATAGTTACTGTTTTGGATGTTGAGGGAGAACTTGCCGGTGCTTTTTGTCCAGACCAACCTAACATTTCTCTTTCAACAGACTCAAAACAACAGATTAATTATTCAAAATTAATTGCTCCAATCCTTTATCGTTCTGTAACAGAAGAAGACTTTAGTCTTGAACCTTCATATCTTTTATTACCCAAAAGAATGAATTTTTTCAATATAAATCTTGATTCAAGGTTATATGTAGATATCTCTAGAAGATCAATACTTTGTATTTCAAAAGACCAAAACAAAAATCCAGGTAAATATTTTATTCCTGTGCTTTTGGATATTTCTGAAATGACTTTCTCGAGATGGCAATCTCTTTTAATAATTAATAAAATAATTGATGAAGCATTGAAGAACTTCAAAGGTGACAATAATGAGTACTCATTAAATGCAAAGGAAAGAGTTGAAAGAATTATGAATCTTATTATTAAGTTTTCTTCCTGTCTTGAGGATATGTCAAACTATTTCATTGGTGGCGATGCGTTAAGAGAAATACATGATAAATTACTAGATAATTTTAAAATTGATGATCTGCTTAGTTTAACATTGAGCAAGATTGATATGCTTGAAAAATATTATAAATATAGTGTAGAAATAAGTTGGGCAAAGCGATATTAATAAATGGAATTAATTGATAAATACTTTATTTTATCAGCATTAAATGCATCCGAAGGATTAGATAAGTCAAAGTTTAAAGAAAATGCTGTGGATACAATTCATGAGTTAGATCACCTATTAAATGGTGCTGAAACATCTATAGCTTTTCGAAAAATATCCAACTTATTAGAAGATGAAGAAGATGAGGATAAAATATTCCTTCTAGATGTTTGTGAAGAAGCAGTGTTTATTGAGAAGGAATTAATAGAAAAAATGGAAATTGATTGCAAAGATTTGTCAATTTCTTTATTAAAAGATCGTTCTAATCTAAACTACTGGAACTCCTTTATTTTGAAAGCAGATGATGATTGTAAAGTAGCAAAGTGGAAATTAGGATTAATCAAAAGAAAAGTAAATAGAACAGAAAGGGCAGATAAATATAAGATTGATATTATTAATACACTTAATGAAATTATTTGTAGACATTTGATCTTATTTGATAAATTAATTGAATATAAATACTTGTTACCACCTAGTTTTTCAGAGAAAAAGATCAGAGATTATATTGAAAAATACAAGAATACTGTTGATTGTAGACATAATAAGTATAATTTTAGTATTGTTTTCGATTCCACCCCTGAAAGTATATTAACGGATTTTGTTACCTTATCACTAAACTCTGTTTCTGATGTAACAAATGTATTTAGTACTTTATTCGATATTTCGAATTGGCATGATAAGGATGAAATCAAAAATTACTTCAATGCATTTTCAGAGACAGAACTAAATAATAAATTGATAGAAATAAAGTCAAATCATAAACGAATATTAGAAATTTTAAGTATGGAAACTGCAAAAGCGAACTTATTAGAAATTGAATCTAGATTATTAGCGTCTTTTAGCACTATTAAAGTCCTTGACGCAAAATTCAGAAGAAAAGAAATTACACCTGAATTCTATTTTGACAAAAGAAAAGCATATGTTGAAGACAACTATTCTGATTTCAATGAAATCTCTAAAATTTTAAATGAAAACGGTGCTTCAGACTTTGCTGATGTTTTTGGTAGAATAATTAATTTAGATACAACTAATGAAGAACAAGAAGTTGCTATTAGAAAAAAGTTAATACTTGAAACAGAAAAGGCTGAGGAGAAGGGATGGATAAAAAGTTTAAAAGATAAAGTAAGTCAACATAAAGGTGATATAATTGATGTTGCAATAAAAACAGCTATTGCAATTGGAACAGCATTGCTTTAAATATTTATAAATATTATTATGAAAATAAGATCTTTAATTTATGCTATTGTACCATTTTTAGTTTTTCTATATGGTTGCAATAACAATCAAACGAAAAAATCAGAAAATAAAATTCTGGTTACCTGGGGTGGTCCAAAGAATATTTCGATGCTCCCAATTATAGCTGAAAAAAAAGGATTTTTCAAAGAGGAAGGATTGAACATTAACACGAAGTATTTGCAAACAGGTAAAATTGCAATGGATGCTCTTTTAAGCAAAGACCTTGATTTTGCGGTTATGGTAGAAACAAATGTTGCCTTCATTAAATATCAGGAAGGTGCAGATATTGAAGTCATTTGCTCTATTGAGGAAAAATACGATGATGCTATTGTTGCCAGGAAAGATAAAGGCATTGAATCGCCAAAAGATATTGAAGGTAAAACAGTAGGTATCTTAATTGGAACTACTTCTCATGTATTTGCAGATCGATTTGTACAGTTTTATGATCTGGATGCCGACAAAATCAATTTTATTAATTTAGCACCTCCAGCCATTCAAGCAGGATTACTTACTGGACAAATTGATGCAGGTAGTATATGGCAACCATTTAGATATAATGTTGAGAAAGAGCTTGGAGATAAAGTAGTTCAATTCAATGAAAAGGATATTTATAAAGCGTATGGAATAATTTCAATTAGAAGCCAATTTGGTAAAGAAAATCCTGAAGCTGTTAAAAAATTCATCTCAGCATTGATTAAAGCTGAAAATTTTGTGAAGAATAATAAGCCTGAATCAATTAAAATTCTCGCTGCTGAATTAGATATGGACGAGATGGTGTTAAGTAGCATATGGAATGAGTATATTCTTAGCGTCAAATTAGATCAAGATTTACTTACTTTAATTAAAGAAGAAGGTGAATGGATTCACAAAAGTCAAAAAGGATTTGAGAATAAAGAAATTCCATCTTACAATAATGTATTAAATCCTACTTTTCTTTCAGAAGTTAATAGCAAATAGCACTGAATAAAAAATGAGGAAATTCCTGGTAATAGGACCATTATTAATTCTTCTACTTTGGTGGGGTTTAACCAAATTTGGGATTGCTAACTCATTTTTACTACCATCACCTGAAGATACGTTTACTAGGCTGGTGGAATTGTTTACATCCGGAGAAGTGTTTGAGGATATCAACTTGACTTTCTACCGTTGGGCAATAGGCTATCTTTTAGGATGTATTGTAGGAATTCCAGTAGGTATTTTGATGGGGTATTCAGAAAAGTTTTATAAAAGCTTTGAATTTCTTATTGAGTTTTTTCGCTCTTTACCTGTTACAGCAATGTTCCCGCTATTTTTATTGATGTTTGGCATTGGCGACAATTCAAAAATCGCAATGACTTTTACTGCAACAGTTTTTATTGTTATAATTAATAGTGCTTATGGTGTTATTCAAACGAAAAGGACAAGAATCAAAGCTGCAAAGACATTTGGAGCAACGAATTTTCAGATTTTTAAGAATGTAGTATTTTTTGAATCTTTACCACATACTTTGATTGGAATGCGGACAACATTAAGTCTTTCATTGATTGTTGTTATTGTGAGTGAGATGTTTATAGGTACTGAGTATGGTCTAGGTCAAAGAATTTATGATGCATATACAAGAAATTCTGTTGATGAACTTTATGCTGTTATCGTATTATTAGGAATAATTGGTTATTTATCAAACAAATTGTTTGTATTTATGGAAACTAAAGTTGCGTTTTGGACAGGGAAATAGTACATATCAAAGTAGATAAAGTATCAAAATCATTTAAAAATGATAATGGTCGAATCGAGGTACTTAAAAATGTTGACTTTGAAATTCTCAAAGGTGAGTTTTTGACATTTTTTGGACCCAATGGTTGCGGCAAATCAACCCTAGTAAACATATTAGCTGGAATTGAGCAATCCAATAGTGGTAATATCTCATTTCCAGAACTAAATCGTCAACCCAGAATTGGTTTTGTGTTTCAAAACTATAGAGATAGTTTGATGCCTTGGTTGAATGTTGAAAAGAATATCTGTTTCCCTTTAAAACTAAAAGGTGTAAGTAAAAAAGAGCAGCAAGAAAGATTAGATACCATAGTATCGGAATTTGAAATTAATATTGACTTAAAATCAAAGGTTTATAATTTATCAGGAGGGCAAGCCCAAATGGTATCAATATTAAGAGGATTAATTGTAAATCCTGAAATATTGATTTTAGATGAACCTTTTTCAGCCCTTGATTATCAGACAAACTTGATGTTATATGAAGAGATATTAAGTATATGGCGAAAGCTTAAAATAACTGTGATTCTGATTTCACATGAAATAGATGAAGCAATTTATCTTGGTGATCGTGTTGCATTTTTAAGTAAAAAACCTGCTTCCATTTTTGAAATACTTGATTCAGATTTGCCAAGGCCAAGAAAACTTGAGGACATGGGATCAAAGGAATTTGTCAATTTGAAGCAAAAAGCGTTAAATATATTTAAAAATGCAGCTCAATGATAAAATGGAAGATGATTACGGTTCAAATTGACATTTTGAACAAATAAACAACCTTCGTAAACGATTAATTTTAACTCGCTCAATGCAGATAATGGGAATAAGTAGCTTGTTGTTATGTGTGTTGTGCATGTTTTTGGTTTATATTGAATTAATGGTATGGGCTGAAGTTATTTTTGGTGTGGCTTTGGTCCTGTTGATTCTTTCGCTTTCACTTTCCATTAAAGAAATACTAATTTCTGTAGAAGCACTTGACTTACATTTGAGTGATATGGAGGATAGGAAATAATGGCATATTTTGGTGAGTTTGCCGCTCTTCTTACAGCTGTTTTCTGGACAGTTACCAGTATGGCTTTTGAATCGGCTGGCAAAAAAGTAGGTTCTCTTTCAGTAAATCTAATTCGATTAATAATTGCATTCTTCATTTATTGTGCTTACACGCAAATAACCCGGGGAATGTATTTCCCGTTTGATGCGACTGCCGAGGCTTGGATTTGGCTGGCTCTTTCGGGTTTGGTTGGTTTTGTAATAGGCGATCTTTTACTCTTTCAGGCTTTTGTGGTTGTTGGGGCACGAATTTCAATGCTGATGATGGCTTTAACCCCTCCTTTTACTGCAATCATTTCTTATTTCGTTTTGGATGAAGTGCTTTCTTTGATGAACTGGGTTGGGATGGCAATTACGTTAACAGGAATAAGTATTGTTATTTTAAAGCGTGAGAACAAAGATCTAAATGGGAATAAAAAAGTTAGAAGAAGACTAACATCTGCTTATTCAGTACAAGGTATTTTATTGGCCTTAGGAGGTGCATTAGGTCAGGCTGTAGGTCTTGTGTTGAGCAAAAAGGGAATGGGCGAATACGATGCTTTTGCAGCATCACAGATTCGCGTTTTAACAGGAATGATTGGCTTTGCCATTTTGTTGTTTTTTATGAAACGATACAGGCGTCTTTGGGAAGCGGTTAAGAATATATCTGCCATGAAACGAATTACCCTTGGATCAATTTTTGGGCCTTTCCTGGGGGTATCATTTTCTTTATTGGCCATTCAATATACAAAAGCAGGTATTGCCGCTACAATTATGGCCATTGTTCCTGTATTGATAATTCCCCCGGCAATTATTCTTTTTAAAGAAAAAGTTAACTGGAAAGAAGTTTTAGGGGCAATTATTACAGTAGGAGGAGTTGCCGTTTTCTTTATTTAGAACGTATTTAATTCTTACCTTTGGAATGAACTTGTTAAAAGTTTAGCTAAAAATAACCTCTGATATAGCTTCAAGTGAACATTAACCGGATAAATGAATACCATTGAATACAATAGAAAACACCCGAATTCCCGGGGAAAACAATTGTTTTCCATATTCTTCAATCAGATACAAAACAGAAGGATGAATGCTTAAAAGATCAGAATATAGTTTAACTTTAAACAACTTCAATACAAAAACTTTTTCAAATTACTTAACTTAAAAAAGCGCTATGAATTCACAAGTAAAAGCAATACTTACTCACGTAACTCTTATCGGATGGATTATTATTTTAATTATAAACAGCAATGAGAAAGATGAACTTACATCTTTTTATTTGAGGCAAACATTAGGTATTTACCTGATTTTGCTTATTGGTACCATTATCCCGGCTCTTGGCATTATAATTGGAATTATAGGCTTTATTTTGTGGGTAATCAGTCTTGTGGGGCAATTCAACAAGACCAAAAACCTGTACCTGTTGTGGGCGAATATTTTCAGGCCTGGTTCGGAGGAATTGCCTAATTTTAAAGATATTTCTCATTGATAATTTATTTTTCCTTTAAATTAAATTTTAGAAGAAAATATCCCATAGATCCGGCAATTAAAGATCCAACTAGAATCCCAATTTTTGATGCATCGATATAGGCTTGATTCTCAAAAGCCAGGTTGGTAATAAACAAAGACATTGTAAAACCTACCCCACCTAAAATTCCAACCGATAGCAATTGTTTGAAATTACTATTTTTCGGTAGTTGTGCCAGTTTGAGTTTAAGCGCGATGAAGCTTAGTAAACCAATACCAATAAAGTTTCCAAAAATAAGACTGGCAGCAATGGTAATTGAAAGGTCAATGTTGTAGAAGCTTTCAGCATTAATAAGTACTCCGGCATTGGCAAAAGCGAAAACAGGCATTATCAGAAAAGCAACCCAGCCGTGAAGACTGTGTTCGAGCCGTTGAAGGGGAGATTGAATTTGCTCTGTTAAAGATTCGATTTGATCCAGGGAAGCGATTTGCTTTTTAGTTAACACAAATCGGGTTTTTCTATCAGCAGAAACTGTTTTAAAATTCCTGAATTCTTCTTCGATCCTGGATTGGAAATGTTGTATTTTGATGTTCTTCCGAATTGGGATTGTAAACGCAATTAGCACACCGGCAAGAGTAGCATGTATCCCGGACTTTAAGAATAAGGTCCAAATAATTACTCCAGCTAAAAAGAATATATATTTTGAGTATAGTTTGTAATAGCTTGATATGGCTAAAATAGCTAAGATGCCTGCAGCTATTAAAATCAGGTTCCATGAAACACCGGAACTATAAAATAATGCAATAATTAAAATGGCGCCAATGTCATCAACAATGGCAAAAGCAGTTAAGAATATTTTAAGTCCAATTGGTACACGTTTTCCTAAAAGTTTTAAAATCCCAAGAGTGAAAGCTATGTCCGTAGCCATTGGTATGGCCCAACCTTGTTGAGTTGCAGCATCTTTATTCAGAAAAAAGAAGATAATCACAGGGAACAGCATTCCCCCAATAGCTGCAACAATCGGCAAGCTTGCTTTTTTAAAACTTGAAAGTTCTCCAATAAAAATTTCTCTTTTTATTTCAAGGCCTATTAGAAAAAAGAAGATTGCCATCAATCCATCATTAATCCACAAGATTAGTGATTTTGATATTTTGAAATCTCCAATACTAATTGATATTTTTTTATTAAGTAGCCCAAAATATTCATTGTGAAAACCAATGTTTACGAAAATTAAGGTAAGCATTGTTACTGCTAATAATAAAATGCTTGAAGAAGTCTCTTGTCTAATAAATTGATTGATAGAATTTTGTACGCGCTTCATACAGTGATGTGGTTATTTTGGTATTTTTTAAAAAAATCTTAAAGATGGTAACAATTTTTAGCAATTAAAAGTTTCATTTATTGTGTGAACTATTTTAAAAAAATTAAAAAGGCCTGTCAAACGACAGGCCTCCAGAGAAAGTTACAGACTTAAAGGCTGAAGAAATTATTAATTGTAGGCACTTTCTCCGTGTTCATAGACATCTAAACCTTCCTCTTCAATTCTTCTTGACACTCTTATG
>JANQII010000337.1 GCA_028282195.1 Prolixibacteraceae bacterium | reverse complement strand
TATTTGCAGCAAAACTCAAACAAGCAAGAATATCTTCCTTTTCCAAATAAGGAAAATCATCAAGGATTTCATCAAAAGTCATTCCTGATGCAAGGTAGCCCAACACATCCCCAACGGTTATCCGCATTCCCCTTACACAGGGTTTTCCACTCCGTTTCCCAGATTCTATGGTTATTCTTTTGTTTAATAACATTTCGAATTCTTTTATTCCAAAAATACAAAAAAAATGAAGAAAAATTATTTCAGCAATTCACGAAGCTTTTCGGCATCTGCAAAGTTAACGGAGCGAAAGTTTCTGAAGTCCTGGCAATGCTCAACAAAGATTATGTAAAATGGGTAGCGGTAGCCTTTGTAGTTGCCTGCCCAATTGCTTACTATGTGATGAATAAATGGCTGGAAAACTTTGCCTACAAAACCGCACTTAGCTGGTGGATATTTGCTCTGACCGGAGTGTTGGCTTTGGGAATTGCGTTGTTGACAGTTTCGTTTCAAAGCTGGAAGGCCGCAACTCGAAATCCTGTCGAAGCGTTGAGGTATGAATAGTCTTGAACTATGATTTTTTTGATTAAATGAAAACATGATTACTAAGAAACAGTTGGTATGATAATAGACAATAAATACAAACATTCCGAATTGACATCAAAGATAATTGGAAGTGCCATTGATGTCCACAAACATTTGGGGAATGGTTTCCAGGAGGTTATTTATCAGCGAGCTTTAGCTATTGAGTTTGAAAGTCAGGGATTAGATTTTCAGCGAGAAATGGAAATGGCATTGAGCTACAAGGGAAACCATATCGGAACCCGAAGGGTTGACTTTTTCGTTGAAAAAAAGATAATGGTAGAGATTAAAGCTGTGATCCAATTAGAAGATGTACATCTTGCCCAGGCAATTAATTATTTGGAAGCCTATAATCTTGAAGTAGGGTTACTTATAAATTTTGGAAGTAAGAGCTTACAGTTTAAACGAGTACAGAACAAAAAATCAAAGTCCATCAATGAATCATAATGAATCAAAGTTCGGACAATGAGTTGGCAAAGTTGGCGTGCAGCGACTCTAAATCCTGTCGAAGCTTTGAGGTATGAGTAAGTAAGACAAAATTGAATCTTCATTCAATGATAAAATTTTAAGTATAAAAAAACAGGTCATGTTTAAAAACTATATTAAAATAGCTATTCGAAATTTGTTAAAGCAGAAATACTTTACTTCAATAAATATTATTGGCTTAGCTCTTGGAATTACAGCAGCAGTTATGATTTATTTATGGATAAGCCATGAAATAAGTTTTGACAGGCATCATAAAAATTACGAGAACATATACCGGGTAACAACAAACGCTTCAATGAATGGCCAGCAATTTGATGTTTGCCATGTTCCCTCTGCCCTTGCCAGGAAATATGCCGAGGTTTGCCCTGAAGTTGAAAAAACGGCCAAAATAGCTCCATATTTTGAGCAGGTATTTAAATATAAAGAAAGGAACTTCAAAGAAGAAAAAGTAATACTTGCCGACACCGGATTTTTCCAGCTTTTCAGCTTCAGTTTTTTGGAAGGAAACCCTGAAAGACCTTTTAACGATGAAAATAGTGTTATCCTGACTGAATCAGTTGCAAAACGAATTTTCGGGAGTGAAAAAGCCCTGGGACAGGTCTTATTCGTTGATGAAAAAAAAGCACTTACTGTATCTGCAGTAATTGAAGATATGCCATTAAATTCACATAATCAATTTGGTGTAGCCTTATATTTTAATCTTGAAGATATATGGAATAATTTCAATTGGATGATTTATGTCCAGTTTATTGATGGTTTTTCAAAGGAGAAAGCAAAAAATACATTACAGGAAATTGTTGATTCAGATATTGTACCGGTTTTGGCTGGTCTTTTTGGAACGACGACTGAAAAGTTTGCGAAAGATGGAAACTACATTAATTTAGACCTTCAACCTCTTGCATCAATTCATTTGGAATCAGATCTATATGGGGAACTCGAACCTTCCGGGAGTAAGACCAATGTAACATTTTTTAGCATTATAGCCTTATTTATTCTGGTAATTGCAGGAATAAACTATATGAACCTTTCCATTACTTATTACGATAATCGCAGAATGGAATTTGGCATCAAAAAAGCAAATGGGGCCACACCGGGTATCCTGATAAGGCAATTTTTATTTGAATCAGTATTAATAAGCCTTGCGGCTTATTTTATAAGCGTTATCCTTATTAAGACGTTGTTACCTGTTTTTACACATTATCTACAGATTGAAATAAATGAAAAAATAGCCGGTACAGGATATTTTTTACTACTATTGCTACTATTGGCTTTAGCATTGGGACTCCTTTCCGGATTGTATCCTTCGCTTCTTTTCGCCCGATACAAAACAACATCAATACTGCGTAATAAAATAAAATCAGCATCAAAAAAAACATTCAATGTACGATCTGTTTTGGTGATTGTCCAGTTTACAATTACAATTGCAGTTATTGTGGCTTCTCTTTTAGTAAAAAAGCAACTTAACTTTTTACACACGAAAGAGCTTGGGTTTAACAAAGAACATCTCCTGGTAATTGAAGGGGCGCAAAATATTGACGGTCACAAAGAAACATTTAAGAATGAACTGGAGAAAAACTCTAAAATTATTAATGTATGTTTTTCAGATACCTATCCTGGTGAAGCATATGGTAATATAAATAACTATGGTGTACAGGAGTTAGGGCCTTCAGAAAGTATAATCATGAAAGCCATAGGTACTGATGCCAATTTATTTGACACATATGAAATGGAAATTATGAATGGTCGTAAATTTAATGTTTCCGATAAAAATGGAGTGGTTTTGAATGAAAGTGCGGTTAAGAATTTAGGGCTGGGGAATGATCCTTTAAATTACCACATACTTTTTAATGGCAACCCCATACCGATACTTGGAGTAGTTAAGGATTTCCACCATGAGGCTTTGAATATTACGATTGATCCCATTTTAATAAGGCTCACAGACCTTCGATTACTTAATAATATTATTGTGCGGGTATCCGGTTCAGACACAAAAAAAACCATTCAATACATCAACAATATCTGGAATGATATTTCAAACAATATGCCTTTCGAGTATAATTTTTTGGACGAGAAGCTTCGCTCTGCTTATCTTGCTGAAATGAAAGTGAGCAAGGTATTTTCTCTGTTCTCAATCCTTTTAATAATAATAGCTTGTATGGGCATACTCGGAATTGCCTCTTTCGCGCTTCAACGCAAAATAAAAGAAATTGGAATACGAAAAGTTAATGGTGCCAAAGTATCCGAGGTGCTTGCAATGCTTAACAAAGATTTTATAAAATGGGTAGCTGTTGCATTTACAATAGCATGCCCAATTGCGTACTATGCCATGAATAAATGGCTGGAGAATTTTGCCTACAAAACCACATTAAGTTGGTGGATTTTTGCACTGGCCGGAGTGCTGGCACTTGGCATTGCTTTATTAACCGTAAGTTGGCAAAGTTGGAAAGCAGCTACAAGGAATCCGGTCGAAGCTCTCCGATATGAATAAAGGAGAGCAGAGATCCCGAAACCTCGCGGATTGAAGCGTTACGGTATGAATGAAGCGAGTTAAAAGCGTTGAAGTATAAAAAATAGTAAGGCATTTGGGGCAGGAGATTAAAATTGAAAGTTATAAAGGTTAAAAACAAAAATGAAACTAAAAGCACATATAACAATCTTACTGGTTTTAATTGCATCAATATCATTTTCACAATCGCTGGATGAAATCCTTCAGCAGCATTATGAAAATATGGGTTTTAATCAGGTTGAGGATGTCCACTCTTTAAGGATTACAGGGAAATTTCATAACCATTTTTTGAAAAAGATCAGCACAAAGCTTCCTGAATCGTTAATGAAACCGGATTTTATACTATCAGTTGAAAAAGGGAAAAGTTACCTTCTTCAGACTTTTGGGGTGCATGGCGAGAATGTAGTGGCTTTTTCAAATTCGATGTTTTGGCTCGGTTCACCAGGGGCTGAACCACAGAAGTGGGATCCAATTTCTCCCGATAGGCTAAAGATACAGTTGGAACTATACCCATTGGGATTTTTATTTGATTATAAAGAGTTGGGGCATCAACTCCAAAAGCTAAATGATCTGGAAATTGAAGGGAAGGATCATTTTCAGCTACAATTAATTACCAGCCATGCAGATACGATTTATTACTATTTGGATAAGAAGAAGTTTTATATTCAGAAAATATGTTTCAATGATTCTTACCAACCCGATTTGAAACAAGCATCCTATACAAATTTAAAATTTACCAAGGTCAATGGAATTGTATTTCCTGTCAGGCAAATGTATCGGACACAGATGCTGGATGGGAGTTATGATAACAAAGAAGTGTTGATCGACAAAATTGAAGTAAATCCAACATTCAATAAAGAACATTTTTCATTTGATAATAGAATTCATAAATCTAAAAACAACTAAGATGAAATTAAAGTTTTCAGCACTTATTTTGATGGTTGCAGCTGTAGTTGCTTGCAACCAAAAAAAAGCAGAAGAAAAAGTAGAAGAACCTGCAATTGAGAAGTCGATTGAAAGACCAAAGGACATTGTCGTAAAAGGGATTGTCAAAAATGCAGATACCGAAGAAAGTATTAGCATGGCCATGGTAATGGTTGTAGGAACCACTACAGGAACCTTAACAGGGCCTGACGGTAAATTTCAAATTACTGCCCCAGCTACTGCAAAAAAGATTAGTATAAGCAATAGTGGCTATGAATCTGTAAAAATAGATGTTAGTACTGATGAAGAGCTGGTGGTCAAGTTGAAACCGAAAAAATAATATTAAAATTCCAACAACGTGATCTGGTATAATTTTAAGTCGGCGTTCCGGTATTTCCGAAAACAAAAGGAATTTGTATCCATAAACTTCCTTGGACTTGTGATCGCCTTTGCGGTATCATCGTTAATTATGCTTTATGTGATTAACGAGTTGAAATACGATGCCGGACATAAAAACGCTACGCAAATATATCGGGTTTTGAACAATACCAAATCAACTGGAACAACCGATGCTTTGACCATGCTCGATCTGGGGCCACAGATAAAAACATCGATGCCGGAAGTAGAAAAAATGAGCCGGATGGTAAATTCAAGGTCGTGGGTTAAAATTGAGGACGAAGAGGCATTGGCCAAATCCTTATTTGTCGACCCCGATTTTGTTGAGATGTTTACCTTAAAAGGCAACGAACCAGTTTCTTCTTCGCGTTTAACCGAACCAAACTCAATATTAATAACCGAAAAAATTGCCTCGAAAATATTTGGCAACACCTATCCGGTTGGGAACGAAATACATTTAAAATTTCCGCAGGGCGAATACACGTTCCAGGTAAAAGGAGTAATCGATAACTTTAGTAAATTTTCGACGGTAAATGCTGATTTACTGTTCAATTTTGATTTTTACCATAAAAACCTGTGCAGCTCATTTATTGAAGCGTACCCGTTTTTTACCACTTTTTTAATGATTCCTAAAAATACCAATACTGAATTTTTAGAAGAAAAAATTAACAAAGCAAATGTTGAGGAATGGACAGGAATTCGAACGTCGAAATATGAATTACAGAAGTTTAGTCGCATGTATTTGCATTCCGACTACCTGAGCAATAGCCATTTTGTAAAAGGTAATGCCCGAATTCTGTATGGTTTGGTTTTCCTGATTACACTGGTTGTGTTAACTGCCTGTCTTAACTTTGGAATTTTATCAACCGCTTGTGCCCTGGGCAGAGCCAAAGAAATTGGTGTGCGAAAAATTAACGGAGCATCGGTTAAGCAGGTAAAGAAGCAGGTAATGTTCGAGTCGTATTTATTGGTCATTTTTGCATTACCTGTTTCACTTTTCATAGCCAGGGCTTTTTTACCTTGGTTCAACAACTTTTTTAACCGAAAGTTGGAATTCAACTTCTTCGAAAACTTGCCCTTTACTTTTTCAATACTTGCTTTGGTCGTATTAACTGCCACCATATCCGGGCTTTTTACATCGGCCAGTACCGGAAAAATGACTCCAGTAGGTTTACTAAAAAAAGAAAACACAAAACTAAAAATTGGCGTTAATCTTAACAAGGTACTGCTAACCGGACAGATGGCAATTGTTATATGGTTTTTGGCAGTTACCTTTCTAATTTTTAACCAGATAAATTTTGCGCAATCGAAAGGACTCGGCTACAATCCCGAAAATTTACTAGTCTATTCAGCTGTAAATACCAATTGGAAAGGTGGTTTTGAGAACCCTGACATCGAGGATGTAAATAAACTTCAAGACTTAATTGAACGCTTAAAACAGGAACCTTCAATACTGGATGTTTCGCTTACTCACGAAACACCTCCTTTCCGCGACCAACTTGGTTCGGGTTTTATAAAAGTTAAAGAAACCAATAACACATTACGAATTGCATCAATTGCATGTAATGCCAATTTCCCGGAACTAATTGGGTACAAGCTAAAAGAAGGCAGTTTTTTTTCTGATATGTATTCGGGCGATGCAAAAAATAATATTCTATTAAACGAGGTAGCTGTAAAAGCGTTGGGATTAGAAAATCCAGTGGGTACCCAAATAAGTATGGACGGAACACCAAGTGCAACCATTATTGGTGTAGTTGAAGATTTTAATTTCCAGTCGATGCGTAAAGAAATTGTACCTGTAAGAATTCGAAAAACCAATCGTTTTCTCCGTCAGTTCGATGTTGTAGTAAGGTATACCTCCGGAGGGGAAAATAAAGCACTGGCACATTTAAACAGCACTTTTAACAAAATGTACAAAGGCTACGAAACCAAAGCTGTATTTCATGAAGAAAAAATGAAAACCCTTTATGAAAAAGAAATGACCGAAGCACGGGTAGTTACACTTGGAATTGTTTTAGCTGTATTTATTTCTGTGATGGGAATTTTTGGTATTTCATTGTTTTCTATTCGCCAGAAAGTAAAAGAAATTGGCGTGCGAAAAATTAATGGAGCCCGAACTCAAAGTATTCTTTCAATGATTAACCTTGGAATCGCACGCTGGGTGGGTGTGGCTTTTGTAATTGCAACTCCTCTTGCTTGGTTATCGATGAATAAATGGCTCGAAAACTTCGCCTACAAAACCACACTTAGCTGGTGGATTTTTGCATTGGCCGGAATATTGGCTTTGGGGATTGCTTTATTAACCGTAAGTTGGCAAAGTTGGCGGGCAGCGACACGGAATCCGGTGGAGGCACTCAGATATGAGTGACGACCCCGAAGTTTCGGGGCTGTGAAATACAGAGATCCCGGGAACTCGTGGAGCGAAGCATTACGTTATGAGTAACTGTGAAAACAGAAGGAACAATGAGAAATTGGTACTAAAACAATCTGATTATCAATTTAAAAACAACTATTAAACTTTTACAAGATGCTAAAATCATTCATTATTTTTTCCCTGCGGAATCTCATTAAGAATCGTAAAAGTACACTCATTAATATACTCGGGCTTATTGTTAGCCTGACATGCTGTTTGATTATATATCACAAGATAACATACGAATTGAGCTTTGACCGTTACCACACAGAAGCTGAAACGACTTACAGGATTGTAAGGCAAACTAAAGGATTGGGCCTGAACCTGAAAAAAGGGGAATGGGAATACAGAGTCGGTGTTTTTGGTGCTTTACCTTCGGCCATAAAAAATGAAATTCCGGAATTGAAACAAGTGGTTTCAGTTTTTTCCCAAAATATCCCCAATGTAGAATTACCTGCCGAAAGCACAAAATTTAATGTCAGTGAAAATGCAGTTATTACTGAACCTTCTTATTTCGAAGTATTTGATTATAAAAACACTGGGTTTAAATGGATTTACGGTTCTCCTTTAACATCTTTATCGGAACCTTTTTCAGTGGTTTTAAGCCAGCATTTGGCCGAAAAATATTTTGGGCAAAAACACCCAATTGGACAATCCATAGCAATCTATAATAAAACGTTCAAAGTTACGGGGTTAATTTCAGGGATTCCTGTAAATACCGATCATCCCTTTCAACTATTTATTTCCTTTAGTTCTTTGGAAAAAATGCACCCGAACTTAGCGAAAGACTGGCAAGGATTGGGAGGTTTACAATGTTATGTCGTCCTTGATGACCCTTCACAAAAAGAAACCGTGGAAAAGAAAATAAAAGAAGTGTATGCTCAACACGGCTCAAAAGAAGAAGTTGAAAACAGGCTGTTTAAACTTCAGCCCCTGAAAGATATCCACCACGATACACGTTTTTCAAATTTTAACAACAAGGTTGTAAGTACCCAGACCATGGTAACCCTTGGGTTCATCGGACTGTTTCTCTTGATTATGGCCTGTGCCAATTATGCGAACCTTTCTTTGGCACGGTCAAGGTACCGGACAGGCGAGATAGGAATCCGAAAAACATTGGGAGGAAAACGCTGGCATATATTGTTCCAGTTTTTTGGAGAATCCGTTTTGTTGACCACTTTTTCAGCCATTTTTGCTTTGCTTTTTAGTTACCTGTGCATCAACCATGCTTCAACCCTGGTTGGAATTCCGTTAAATCATCCGGTTTTGCTGGATTTCCCAACCATTTCAGGAGTTGCTATGCTCATCATAATTGTAAGTTTTATTAGTAGCAGCTACCCCTCCCTGTTATTGTCCGCTTCCCGGCCTGTTGATCTTATAAAAAAGAAGTTCGGGATTTCGACTAAAGGTGCAACCATTTTTACAAAAAGTATGGTTATTGTACAGTTCACAATTTCACTGCTTATGATTGTCGGTACAATTACCGTATACCGGCAATATCTGTTTCTAACGAATTCCGATGTGGGATTTGATAAAGAAGCCGTATTTACCGTTTCAATTCCAGATAATGAGACAACATTATTGGAAAGATTTAAATCTACTTTATTAAAAAACCCGGCAATCAAAAATGTTAGCCTAAGCAATTCCAGCCCGGCCCGATCTGCAGACTGGACTGATGTGACGATATTTTCCAATGGTCAGGAGAACACAGTAGTAACACAAATTGTAGAGATTGATACCTCTTTTATAGGAACTTACGGATTAAAATTGGTGGCAGGGACCAATATAAGCCGGATAGATTCTTCCAAGAAAATATTAATCAATGAAGAATTGGCTAAACAACTGAATTTTAAAACACCCGATGAGGCTATTGGAAAAGAGGTGATGTTATTCCACAACCCTAATTTCAAAGTGTTTATTTCAGGGGTATTGAAAGATTATCATTACGAAGCTTTTTACAACAAAATCAGACCTACGTTTTTAATTCAGCGTTCGAATCGGGCCCGTGTTGCCGGGATAAAAATGACAATGGATAAAGGAAACAGGGATAGTTATCTAAAACAGCTTCGAAACGTACTTGCTTATACTGAAAATACCTGGAAATCAGTATTCAAAAATGAAGTTTATAACTATGAGTTTCTGGACGATACAGTCAGCAATTATTACATAAACGAAAAAAGCTCCTTAAAACTGATAAGTGTATTTGCGTTTATTACCGTGTTTATTGCCTGTCTGGGAATCTTTGGATTGGCATTATATTCCAGTGAGCAAAGGTCAAAAGAAATCGGCATCCGTAAAATAAATGGAGCCAAAGTTTCGGAAGTAGTAACCATGCTCAACAAGGATCTTATAAAGTGGGTAGTAATTGCTTTTGTTATTGCCTCCCCAATTGCCTGGTATACCATGAATAAATGGCTGGAGAACTTTGCCTATAGAACCACATTGGGTTGGTGGATTTTTGTATTGGCAGGAGTAATGGCTTTGGGAATAGCGTTATTGACAGTTAGCTGGCAAAGTTGGAAGGCAGCTACAAGAAATCCGGTGGAGGCTCTCAGATATGAGTAACATTAGCCCCTCGACTTTCGCTTACGCGAAGCCCGCTCCACTATGCATAGGGGGAGAATTAAAGAGGGGGGGTAAATGGCAGCAACAAGAAATCCTCGTGAAACGGGATTGAAGCGTTGAGATACGAGTAAAAAACCGCTCGGAAAAGAAATAGATAAACAGTAATTAATTCTTTAAATCAAAAGTAATGCTAATGAATTTTCTTAGAATAATAGGACGACGAATAATCCGCAATAAAATATATTTTATTATTAATATTTTAGGGCTGGCTTTTGGAATTGCTTCTGGATTGGTTATTTATAAAATAATCACTTTCGAGATGGGATTCGATAATTATCATAAAAATTATCCGAATATATATCGATTGATTAATGAGATCGATGATCCTACTGAGGGTATTGATTATTATGAAGGACAAGTACACCCTTTAGGAGAAGCCTTGAGAAGTGATTTTCCAGGAGTTAATGCTGCAATGAGTTTTTATGCCAAAAGTGCAATAATTACAATTGAAAATAAAGGACAAATGCCTGTCCGGTTTCAGGAGAATACAGGATTAGTGTATGTAGAACCAGGTATTTTTGAAATTTTGGATTTTAAGTTCCTTGTCGGTGACCCTGGTCAAGTCTTATCCAATCAAGGAAATATTGTTATCAGTTCTTCATTGGCACAAAAATATTTTAGGCTCTCTTTTCCAGAGCTTAGTAATGCTTTAGGTAAAACAATTATAATTGATAACAAAGCAACATTTCAGGTAACAGGAATTATTGCCGATCCTCCCGATAATACTGATTTTCCTTTTACATTAATAGCGGGTTACCAAGACCAAACTGCCTCAAACCCTTACTTTAATGAAGGAAATGACTGGAATGAATTTAATTCTGCAACCCATTGTTATTTACTGTTGCCAGACAAGCTACACCCAAATGATTTTGAGCAACAACTTATAGCGTTCAATCATAAATATTATGGAGAAGAACAACCTGTTAAAACAAGGTATGTTTTACAGCCGCTCTCTGAACTTCATTCAGGTGTCAGTAATAATTATAACAATCGTCTGGTTTCTGCAAAAAAACTTATGGTGCTTGGTTTAATCGGCTTATTTTTGATAGTTATTGCTTCTATTAATTTTATCAACTTATCTACAGCTCAAGCTTCCAAAAGATTTAAAGAGGTTGCGGTAAAAAAGATTTCAGGTTCAAGCAGGCGTCAATTGATATTTCAGCTTATGGGAGAAACCATAGCAGTATCTTTTATAGCAGCATTTCTGGGAATATTTATAGCCAAACTTGCATTTATTTATTTTGAAGATTTAATTGGATATAGCTTAGATTTAGAAATTTTCAAAAATCCGTATAGCTTAATTTTCTTAATAATAACAGCTTTAGGGGTTGGACTGATTTCTGGTTTTTACCCTTCCATAATTATTTCTGGGTTAGAACCTGCGGGGACAAGAAAAAGTGCTTTTGCGGGGAAAAACATGCCCGGGTCAATATCCGTAAGACGGACTTTGGTGATTGCTCAATTCACAATTTCCATAATATTGATTATTGGCACCCTTACCATGCACCAACAAATGGATTATTTCCTAAATAAAGACTTAGGATTCAATGAAGAGGCTATCCTGATTGCAAAATTACCCGACAACGAGGTAAATAAACTCCAGGCATTAAAAATGAATCTTTTAAAATTCGCAGATGTAGAGATGGTGAGTTACGCTACCCGCAGCCCCCTTGCCGATTGGAATGTAGGTAATGAAATTAACTATCCCGGTTTAGAAAAGGATGTGCATTCAGGGAATCTAAAAACAATTGATGAAGACTATCTGGAACTATTCAATCTAAAGTTAATCGCGGGAAGAAATTGTGATAAAATAAAGGATAATGGTACCGCAGTTGTAAACAGAAAATTAACGAATCTTTTAGGTTTTGAAGATCCAAATGAAGCACTGGGTAAGAAGTTTAAATATAGCAGGTATGAAATTGAATTTACAATTGTTGGTGTTGTTGAAGACTTTCATTCTAAGTCATTACATAACGACATGGAGAATGTAATCTTAAGTAATCTTTCCTGGAATATCAAAGAAATGATCGTGCAAATAAATCCCGCAACTGCAAGTTTGGAGGGTATTAATGAAACCTTGGAAAAAATACAGAAAGAATGGCTTAAAGTGTTCCCTGACAATATTTTCGACTATAGCTTTCTTGACCAGCAAATTGCAGGACTATATGAGCAAGAGAAACGTACATCCAACCTTATTCAACTATTTACATTTATTGCTATCATAATTGGTTGCCTGGGGCTGTTTGGGTTAATTTCTTACATCACCTCCCTAAAAATCAAAGAAATTGGCATACGAAAAGTAAACGGGGCCAAAGTGTCAGAAGTATTGGCCATGTTGAATAAAGACTTTATAAAATGGGTAGTCATTGCCTTTGTAATTGCCTGCCCAATTGCATATTATGCCATGAATAAATGGCTGGAGAATTTTGCTTATAAAACCACACTTAGTTGGTGGATATTCGGACTAGCAGGTGTGCTGGCATTGGGGATTGCGTTGTTGACAGTTTCATTTCAGAGCTATAAAGCTGCTACTCGTAATCCGGTAGAAGCTTTAAGATATGAATAAATTAAGTTGGCAAAGTTGGAGCCCCGATTAAATCGGGGTTGAGGTATAAGTAACATGCCTTACAAGAGAATACTTTAATAAAACGAACAAATAGTATTATGAAAATTCAAATTTATATTAAAAGGTATACAATGGCAGCTATGCTGGTTGCTATGCTTTCATTCTATGGCTGTGCTCAGGATAGCGAGGTTCCTACCATATATAAAATCTTTGAATTGAATCAGCCGGGTACATTGAACTCCAAATCATCCGGTGGTGGGATAAAGGTAAAAACCCATGATAAGAATGAAGTAGAGGTGCAGGCATTTATACGAAAGAATGGAAAAGTTTTATCTCTAACTGATCCAGCTGTAGATGATGTTCTGGATGATTTTGAATTAAAGATTGAGAAGAACGGTTCTGTGATTACTGCAAATGCTGAACGCAAAACAAATTTCAAATTCTGGAAGAATATGGGCATTTACTTTACCATTACTGTCCCCCGTGAAATGTCGTGCAATGTATCATCAAGTGGTGGTGGATTAAAAATCTCAGGCGTATCTGGTAAGCATAATTTTAGAAGCAGTGGTGGTCCGGTATATCTGGAAAACACCGCAGGAACCACAAACGCAAAGTCATCTGGCGGTAGGGTTAAAGCAACGAACCACAACGGGGATATTTATTTAAGCTCCAGTGGGGGTGGTGTTGCTTTAGATGAAGTTCATGGCCGTGTTCATGCGTTTAGCTCAGGTGGGGGTGTAAAACTAAATAATATTCATGGCGATGTGGATGCTGGTAGTAGCGGTGGGGGTGTGAGTGTTTCCGGAAAGTGCGGGTACGTAAAGGCCAAATCCAGCGGCGGGTCAGTCCATGTTAACATCAGCAACTTAAGCAAGGAATTGTACCTGTATTCCAGTGGGGGTGGGGTTGATGCAATAATCCGAAACGGGGATGAACTTGGACTTGATCTGGACTTGAGTTCAGGTAGGGTTAAAATTGATCCCCGAAATTTCTCAGGCCGATCTGAAAAAGATCGTGTAAAAGGAACTATGAATGGAGGCGGTATCCCTGTTTATATGCGAGCATCCGGAGGAAGTATTAATGTGCAATTTGAGGATTAAAAGGAAAGGTAATTGAATGGATTGGCAGACAGCTACAAGAAATCCTGTTGAGACATTGAGGTATGAATGAGTAAACCATAAGCTATGAAAACTGAAACATCTTTTTTTGTTTGTCTCATATTAATTGGATTTCTGAACCTTTCATTTGTGCAATCAGAACCGGTAAAACATACTATTCTGATTGATGTAAGCCATGGTCAGAGAGTCTGGTTTGATCCTTCGCAACCGGAAAACAGGAATAATATCAGAACTGAATATTTGACTTCTATGATAGAGAATACTTCTATTTCACTTCATGTTCAAATAGGTTTTCTAAATAATAAAATTAAAAAGGAAGATTTAATGGATTGTAAAGTGTTGTTTATCCATGCTCCAAGCTCAAAATTTGAGGCAGATGAGGTTAAGGACATTATACACTTTGTTGAAAATGGGGGTTCGCTCTTTCTTGCCATGGAAGAGGATCGTTGGACAACACTCGAAAAAACAAATGTTAATGACATTATTAAACCTTTTGGGATGCAGTTTGGTGGATTAATCAATGATAAAACTTCAGATGGTTATTCGATTGTCAGTGAGCTTACCCCAAAGTCGTATAAAATTCCATATCATGCTCCCCGGATAGTAAAAGGAGGTATTCCTTTTTGCTTTAGTAATTCTTCAGATGAATATTTCGGAACATATAAAACACTTGATAAGGGTGGAAAGATAGTACTTATGGGAGATGGAATGATTTCATTGAGCCTGAACAGTTGGCAAGGTAAAAATGATGAACAATGTAATGAATTTATGAATAATGTATTAAAGTGGCTACTAAACTGATTTACCGGATATTTCACGATTAACCTTTAACTGGTTTGGAAAGCATGGGAATTTAGGTGTGGATACGTATAATTAGAATAATTAAATTTTTAAAAGTATTGGTTATGAATATTTTACCGTTTAAAAACAGCTTTCGGTTTTTATTAAAAAACAGGAACTACCTGCTTATCAATATGCTGGGGTTAGGAATTGGCATAACTTCATTTATTGTACTTTCACTATACGTGTACAATGACCTGACCTATAATCATTTTAATAAAAATATATCGAATATTTACCGGGTATATGAAGGGGAAAGTATTCGAACCAAAGGGCTGTTATTGCCAAAAATATTGGAAGAAATTCCTGAAGTTGAAAATGGTACCCGAAAATTTGATGGGGCTTGGTTCAGGATAAGTTATGGGGAAAAGGCCTTTTTGGAAAACATTCATTATGCAGATACTGGCTTCTTTTCAGTGTTTTCTTTCCCGTTTGTTGAAGGTTCGGCAAAAAGAAGTATCCATGAAAAATACGGTGTGGTCGTCAGTACGGATTTTGCGAAGAAATATTTTGGGGAAGACCAGGCTATAGGTAAAAAACTTAAAGTAAAGTTTGATGATACTTTTTTTGAAGTAAATGGTGTAGTTGACATACCCGTTAATTCATCTGTTAAATTTGATATTGTTGCATCCTATGAAACGGGAGAAATTTTATCACCATGGATAAAAGACGTGCATGACTGGTACAATACATTTTCCAAAACCCATGTGTTATTAAAGCATGGTATAAAGCCAGAACAGCTAAGTGATAAACTTCAACGGATTGTCACTGAAAATTTTATTCCTGCAGGCAAAAATGAAACTGAACTAAAACTACTACCGCTTAAGAAATATCATGGAGCACACGGATCAAACCGCTCATTGATCATTATTTTGGGTGTCATTGCTTTCGGGATTGTATGTGTCGCTATCGTTAATTTTATCAATCTTACCATAACCAGCTCATTATCCAGAGCAAAAGAAATTGGCATTAAAAAAGTAATAGGGGCAAGTCGCAATCACCTGTTTCGTCAAATCATGACCGAATCGTTGGTGGTTAGTTTTCTTGCATTGTTTTTTGGGTGCGTACTGGCTTATCTGTTGTTACCTAAGTTTAACCAATTGTTTGATATGCAGTTGCAATTTAGTTTGTTTGGAAACAAAATAATTACTTTGGTGCTAATTTTAATCTGGCTTATCGTTGGTGCATTATCCGGGCTGTTGCCTTCTTTGTTTTGGATGAGGGCAAAATTAACCCAAAGCCTTCATGGCAATTTATTTTCTGGTAAAAAAATCGGTACTTCAAGGTATTCATTGGTTATCGTTCAATTTGTAATTGCAATTTTCCTGATCTCCGGTACTTTCATGGTGCGAAAACAAATCAATGGAATGCTGGGTAAAGACCCTAAGTTTGATCAGGAAAATGTCATTGCAGCCGAATTGGAAAGTTGGCAATATCCGGATCAGGAAGAAGCTTCCCAAAAATTCAGGCTTATTGCAGAGGAACTGGAAAAAAGCCCTTATGTCCATTCAGTTTGTTTTTCAGAAAGTGTTCCCGGAACCTATCATGAGCATTACAATACGTTTTACCCTGATGGAGGAAGTAAGGTAGATGAGATTTATCTTCGGAAATCTTATGTGGGCAGAAACTACTTTGAGACATATGGGGTCAGTACCCTAAGTGGGTCAGCTTACAATCAGGATTTGATATCATATAAAGGTACGGTAATCCTTAATAAAGCTGCTATGATGAAACTAGGATTTGATGAAGCTACCGGGCAAATTATACGGGAAGGCAGAAAAAACGGATATGCCCGTAAAATAATTGGCATGGTTGATGACTTTAGTTATCAGGGAGCGCATAAAGAGATGCAGCCATTGATCCATTTTTTTATCTCAAAAAACATTGCAGACTGGAATTATCTTTCGGTTAGAGCTAAACCAGGTGCAAGCCTTCAGGTTATTCAACTGATGAAAGAAAAATGGAAGGCAATAGGACCGGAATCGACAGTTAATTACTTTTTTGTCAGTGATAAATTAAATGAGCATTACAAAGAATATATAAGGATCAATAAGGTTGTTAGCTGGTTTTCGGCAATAGCAATTATTCTTTCTTGTGTAGGGCTTTTTGCTCTCTCTTCTTATTCAATAACCCAAAAAATAAAAGAAATAGGCATCCGCAAAGTTAACGGTGCCAAAGTTTCTGAATTATTGGCGATGTTGAATAAAGACTTTGTAAAATGGGTAGCTATTGCATTTATAATAGCATGCCCAATTGCGTACTACGCCATGAAAAAATGGCTGGAGAACTTTGCCTATAAAACCACTTTAAGCTGGTGGATTTTTGTACTGGCAGGCGCAATTGCATTAGGCATAGCCTTGTTAACAGTAAGTTGGCAGTCGTATAGGGCTGCAAGTAGAAACCCAGTGGAGGCGTTGAGATATGAATAAGAATTATCAATAGAAAGTTAAAATGCCATTAGTCGAATCATTTATAAACGATGTTATTTTCTCAATATTAGATATGAGTAGCTCTTTTATGTCTTTTGTTGAACAATTACCACGACGTATCCAAATAACTTTTGGAGGAAACCCGAACATGGA
>JANQII010000327.1 GCA_028282195.1 Prolixibacteraceae bacterium | reverse complement strand
TGAATACCCAATATTCCAAATTAACTCCGAATTGATGTGTTTTTCATAGTTCTACATTGGTTATTGAGTGTTGTATATTCATTATTTTCTTGCTTTCCCCTTAATTCATATTTCTGTATAAAGCATAGCTTCCCGAAGAGAGGCCTGCCTGCAGCAGGCAGGGACGATCCCGGGCACCCGGGATCAGGGTGGGTTAATTGAAAAAAAGTGTCACCATTCATGACATTAGCAAATAGCACTATTTTATATAATTACAGCCACTTTCAGCTTCTAACTTTAAACAAGTTCTAAGCTTAAAGATCTCCCCACCTTTCAAAAGCAGCACAATAACAATCTTGCATTCGATATTGTTCAACGATACAGCATGTTAAAGAATAGAAACTTTTCTTTAAAAAGAAACTTAAATTGTGTACGCGAAACACAAAATCAAACAAATTATGAAAGCATTAACCGGAAATGTTGCTAAAATTATTTATTCAATTCCGATGATTCTTTTTGGTGTATTTCACTTTATGATGGCTGAAAACATGGCCGGAATGGTTCCTTCTTTTGTGCCTGGGGGAATTTTCTGGGTTTACCTGACTGGTGTAGCTTTAATTGCTGCCGGTGTTGCAATCATCATTAACAAAATGGCACGTTTGGCTGCTTTATTATTAGCTGTGCTTCTTCTTATTTTTGTATTGGCCATTCATTTACCTGGAGCAATTGCAGGTGAGGAAATGGCTATGCCTTCATTGCTAAAAGACATTGCCTTGATGGCAGGAGCATTGCTAATTGCCGGAAGCAGCAAGTAAAAAAACGAGGAGGTTGTCTCAAAAAAAGAAAAATCAAACTGCGAAGAACGCATAAGATTGTGCAAAGAACGCTAAGACCCTGATATAGAAAATTTTGATTCTTTGCGTCTTTTGTGGTTCCTTAAAATACTTAGCGGTTAAGTTAACTTTTGGGACAGCCTCTTAGTTTTTAATATTTCCTTTTATTAGAAATCGGTAAAATCCCACTTGCCGCGATATGCTCGTGTAAGCATCATATTTGCAAAATCATCGCCTTTAAATTGTTCCGTTTCCTGGTTGTACAACAACGGACGTTGTAATTCGTAAGCAATATTGATAATGTTACAAAGAGCTGATGTTCTGTGTCCTGTCTCAACATCTGAAACCGGTTTCGTTCGGCTTCTTATTGCATCAATCCAATCCTGATAATGGTTATCACTGTAATAAACCCGCATATCAGAATCTTTTAACTCCATTTTCGCCAACTTCCCATTGGGGAAAGTTTTTAGTAACTGTTAGGAAATTGTAGATTTTTTCTATAGGATCAAAGTTTATTGAAATTTAGCTTTTATTACATTTGTGTTTTAATTCACATTAACTAAACCTTTTAATTGTAGTAATATGAAGAAATATAACTGGGCTATTTTGGGCTGTGGAAAAATTGCTAAAAAATTCAGTGAAGACCTGCAACTATTACCTAACGCTAATCTTTATGCTGCTGCTTCACGTAATTTTCAAAGAGCTCAAGATTTTGCTAATGAACTGGGGTATAAGAAAGCATTTGGCAGCTACGAGGAAATGGTAAATGATCCAAAAGTGGACGTTGTATATGTTGCCACTCCCCATTCACACCATCACGAACATGCGGTACTTTGTCTTAATCATAAAAAAGCCGTTTTGTGTGAAAAAGCTTTTGCGATAAACAGTAAAGAAGTATCTGAAATGATTGATACAGCAAGGGAAAACGATACGTTTTTAATGGAGGCTTTCTGGTCACGTTTTCAGCCAAGTTTTATTAAAGCGATGGAGATTATCGAATCTGGTGAGCTGGGTAAACTAAAAATGCTACGCTCTGATTTTGCTTTCAACGGGCCAAAAGACATGACAAACCGCCTTTACAATTTAGACTTAGGAGGAGGCTCTCTTCTTGATATTGGGATTTATCCTGTTTTTGCTTCGCTTATGGCATTTGGAAAACCTGCAGAAATAAAAACGATCGCTAATTTTAGTCCTACCGGTTCTGAAGAAACGATTGTAGCTACTCTTAAATATGCCAATGAGGAAATAGCGATCCTTTCTTCGAGTTTTGCATGTTATTCTTCAGTACAAACTGAATTCTGGTGCGAAAAAGGATTTATAAGACTAAATAAAAACTGGTTTACATCAGAGCTACTAACCATCTTTAAAGCAGGTGATAAAAAAGAATCGTCTGTTGCCTATGACAAAAATGAGGGTGTTGGCTATGAGCTCGAAGCTGCTCATGTTATGGAATGTTTGGACGCCGGATTAACTGAAAGCCCAATGATGCCATTATCATTCTCGGCTGATATGATGGAAGTACTTGATGCCATTCGAAAAGATGCAGGGATCAGATATCCTAACCACGATTAAAGTTTTCAATATAAAATCTTAAAAGTTCGTTAAAGTCTGTTATATAAAACAACACTTATCAAAAAATTGTGTTTTTTTGTTTGAAACTGTAATGTTCTTTAAGGGTGTGCGTCATATAAAATGTCTAATGAAAACAAAAACGTTTTTCTGTTAACAGTTTAAGCAGTTTGTTTCGCAGATAAAAATAAGGAGTTCATCGATTTAATTCAAACTAAGCAAACTTTTTAATTAACTTTATTTGAAAATAGTACACATGAAAGCAATTATTCTAACTTCATCCATATTTTATTTGCTGGGATTGAAACTAACCAACCAGGTTGAGTTGAATCAAAAATCAATTAATGACAGCATTAAAATAGATACTAAAAAGGAATTAATTATACCTGACCAGGAACTGCAAGAATTGCCGAAGGTTGAAGTTGAAAAAAAAGAAATTCCCCTAAACTGCGGATCGGATAAAGATATCGCACCATGGATACCTCGGAAAGAAGATTTAGAGATTAAATGATTACCATTAATTAAAAACAGCTTAAATGCTGCTTTTTTATGCCTGGTTTTTACTCATAAAAAGCTTCAACTCCCGGGTAATGAAACTTTCTACGGGCTATTTCCTGCGGATATATGAAGTATTTCACCTCAGCTTCTGCACATAAATCCCCTTCCGCATTAAATAACTGCCCCAAAATTAAAGCAAATCGTTTATCTTGTTCGATCACCTTACCTTTTATTACTAATTTTCCCTGATTTGTATAAACCGATTTCTTGTATTTTACATTAAGCCCGGCAGTCACTCCGGCTGTTTCACATTTTGTATAAACCACCCATGCGGCAATTTCATCGAGCAAGGTAGCCTGAATACCTCCATGAAGTATATTTTCCCACCCCATGAACGCAGGCTGTGGTTCCCATTCTGCATACAAACCTTCACCATCATCCCAGAATTCAAGTTTTAAACCAATAGGATTATGAGGGGAACACCCTATACATTGATACCGCTTTGGGTCATCATTTCGATGAACATTTAAAATCTTTTTCATTCCTTTCATCTATTACAAATCATTAGTGTCCGATAATTTATTAAGCTTTTGGGCTAAAGCATGCTATTTATAATGCATTTATTGAAACTGTACAAAATTAAACTAACCGCGAAGCACGCCAAGAGTGCACAAAGAGCGCAAAAAATAAACTATTAAATAGCTGGTTCTTATTATTCTTTGCGCTAACTTATGCGATCTTTGCGGTTAAATATTCTTCTTTTGGGACAGCTTTAGTGAAAGCCATAAATATCCAGATTTCAGTTCAAAACTCCATCTTATTGAAATTCAGCCATTGTATTTTTAATTCTTCTAACATCATACAAATAATCACTTTCCCCAGACAACAGTGATTAGAAATAAAAAAACCGGCAAGTAAAATACTTACCGGCCAAATTCTTATGTGATATTTTAGTTATTTCCTAATATTAATGGAAGCCCATCTTTACCTGAACCTACAACAACTACTTTTGCATTAGATGATTTTGATAATTCTAAAGTAGCATCAATCCCCTTCTGTTTCAAAATATTACTTGACAAACTTGCATTTACAATCTTGTTAAAGTCAGCAATACCTTGTGCTTCAATACGCTTCCTTTCAGCTTCACTTTCCTCTCTGTCCAGCCTAAACTGATAAGCCAAGGCTTCTTGCTCCTGCTTTAATTTATTTTCAATTGCATTTCTAATTTGATCTGGCAAGTTGATCGAACGGATCAGCAATGCACGCATATCAATATTATTTTGTGCCAACACTTCTTTCGTTTCATTAATAATTGCAGCTTCAACTTCACTGCGTTTGGTTGAATATATTTCTTCAGCAGAATAACGACCGGCTACCTGACGTACCGATGAACGAACCTCAGGAGTGATTAATTGATCAATGTAACGGATACCAAAAATCTCGTGCAAAAAACCAATTTGCTCATAAATTGGGTTAAAACGAACTGAAACATCCATATTAACAGAAAGCCCGTTTCTATCAAGAACATCCATTGTTTCTTCTCGCTGCTGTTCTTTCACATCATAAATATGCATGTCATTCCAAGGTGCAATAATATGAAAGCCTGGCATGAAAATATTTTCTTTATCTAAACCGGAAGTGAACTTTCTAAAAATTACACCGCGCTCACCTGGCTGAAGGGTTATAAACATGCTGCTTCCAAAAAACAACAAAATAAGAAATATTGCACCTGCAATAATTAAATATGACTTCTTAAAATTGAATTCCATTTTTTTACGTTTTAAGTGATTTTGAGGTAAAAATAAGAGATTTTCTGAGCAAACCTTCATCTTACGATTAAAATCTGATTTTCGGTTAGCAAATTGTCTAATTCATAAATCAAAGAAATTTGTGATGTTTATTTTTTTGTATAGATTTGAAATGTCAGAAAACAAAGCACTTTTATGATCAAGCCATCAGAGCTAATCATCAATCCGGATGGAAGTATTTTCCATCTTCATTTAAAACCAGAACATGTTGCTGATAACGTGATCCTGGTTGGAGACCCTGACCGCGTAAAACTTGTTTCAAGTTTCTTTTCAACGATAGAATGTAAGACAAGCAATCGTGAGTTTGTTTCGGCTACCGGTGATTACAATGGAAAAAAAATAACTGTTTTATCATCGGGAATTGGAACTGACAATATTGACATTGTACTAACTGAGCTAGATGCTCTCGTGAATGTAGATTTTGAAACAAGGGAAGTTAAACCGAATAAAAGAAGCCTGAACATTGTGCGTATCGGAACATCGGGTGGATTGCAGGAAGATTTGGAAGTAAACTCGTTTGTTGTTTCCCAAAAAGCGATTGGTTTCGACGGTCTTTTAAACTTTTATGCCAGGCGTAACGAAGTTTCTGATCTGGTTTTTGAAGAAGCTTTTAAAGAGCACACGCAGTGGAATGAGCTTTTATGTTCCCCCTATGTTATTGACTGTTCTGAATCCTTACTGGCAAAATTTTCGAATGAAAAGTTTACTCCGGGAGTTACCATTTCTGCCCCTGGTTTTTATGGTCCGCAAGGCAGGGTTGTACGATTAAATATTGCTGATCCGGAAATAAACAGCAAAATAGAAAAGTTCAAATTCAACAATCATAGAATTACCAATTACGAGATGGAATGTTCTGCAATTTACGGACTTTCCGCTCTGCTTGGACATCAGGCGCTAACCGTTTGCCTGATTATTGCAAACCGCATGAAAAAGCAAGCAAACGAAAGTTATAAGCTTTTTATGCAAGATTTGGTAAAAACAGTTTTGGACAAGCTTACTGAATAATATAAGTCAGGGAATATGGATAACGAAAAATTACATGCACTGATAGCATTACTTGACGATCCCGATCGCACTGTTTTTGAAATGGTAGAAAAGGAAATTCTTGCAGAAGATCCGGTTATTATTAACCAATTGGAACAAATTTGGGAAACCAGCCTTGATGAATTGATTCAAAGCAGAATTGAAAACCTGATCCAGCAAATTCAATTTAACGATACCCGAAAAAAAATAAAAAACTGGTCTAATGAAAAAGAAGTAGACCTGTTTGAAGGGTTCTTCCTGCTGTCAAGATATCAATATCCTGACTTAAAGCTAAAAAGCATTAAGAATAAGTTGCGAAAGATTAGTAGTGATGTGTGGCTGGAAATCAGCAACAAACTGACATCTTTGGAAAAGATTACAGTTTTAAATCACATTTTTTATGATGTGAATAAGTTTTCCATTAACCTGAAGAATGTATTGTCACCTCAAAATTGTTACCTGAACCAGGTTCTGGAAACCAAAAAAGGGAATACCATTTCAATTGCTATTTTATATGCTCTTGTTGCAAGAGAACTTGGCTTTCCAATTCATTTCATTGATTTCCCCAAAAACCCATTACTTGCCTATATTGATGGAGAAGTAGCTAAAAAAGCGCATGGAGACAATTATGAATCGGATGTACTTTTCTACATTAACCCATCTAACAAAGGGGCAATTATTGGACGAAAAGATTTAGAGCGCTTTATCAAACGAAATGATCAGTTAGAACAGGATTCCATGTACGAACCCTGCGAAGACAGGGTAATTGTTAAAAAGCTACTTGAAAGCCTGATTGAAAGCTACGAATCCCTGGGCTACCAAAATAAGGTTGAAGACCTCAGCAGAATTGTTAATATGCTATAACTTGACAGGAAATGAAATTATAGGTTTTTCCTAAATAACGTGAGTTTTGGGTTGATCTTAACATTTTGCAAAATAATCATTGCCCCAAGTTACCCCTTAGCGCACTTTCCGATAAAAACTTTGCGCACTC
>JANQII010000305.1 GCA_028282195.1 Prolixibacteraceae bacterium | reverse complement strand
ATGATCTACTTAAATAAAATCGTTGGTTTAACCGGGACAAGTCGTCTAAACAAAAAATACATCATAATCATTCTGAAAAATAAAATTTAGACAGCTTCTAAGATGCTTGAAAGAACCAATAACAGACAACTGGGATTGCTGTTGAAAACTGAAAAAGAATTATATTCGTGTTTCAAATTTTCAGATATGCTATCACAACAGATTATTGAGCTTATTGCCGGAAAATTAAGCTTGAACCCGGCACAGATTCAGAACACGGTTAAACTTTTAGAAGATGGTGCTACCGTACCATTTATTTCAAGGTATAGAAAAGAACTAACAGGTAGTTTGGATGAAGTTCAGATTGGAAATATTCGTGATGAAAGGAACAAATTTGAAGAACTTCTAAAAAGGAAAGAGACCATATTAAATACGATTGAGGAACAAGGTAAACTTACAGAGGACTTAAGGTCTCGTATTGAGAATTGCTTTGATCCTGTTGAGTTGGAAGATATTTACCTGCCTTATAAGCCCAAACGAAAAACCAAGGCCTCTGTTGCACGGGATAAAGGTTTGGAGCCTCTTGCTAAAATCATTATGAAGCAGCAGGAAAGGGATTTAGAAAGCAGAGTTCATGCTTTTTTGAATGATGAGGTTGAAGATGTTGAAGAAGCAATATCCGGAGCACGGGATATTATAGCTGAGTGGGTAAATGAAAATGAAAAAGCCCGGAATATTGTTCGCCGGTCATTTGATTATGGTGCAAAGATTACCAGCAAATTGGTAAAGGGAAAAGAGGAAGAAGGGGAGAAATACCGTGATTATTTTGATTGGGATGAACCTCTAAAACGTTGTCCTTCTCACAGGCTTTTGGCAATGCGACGAGGCGAAAAAGAAGGTTTTTTGAGAATCAGTGTTTCTCCTGATGGAGAAGATACCATTGAAAGGCTAAATCGTTTGTTTGTTCAATCATCTAATGAATGCGGGCAACAGGTTGAGCTGGCCGTTAAAGATAGCTACAAACGTTTGCTGTCTTCTTCAATCGAGACTGAATTTGCCAATTCGTCGAAGTTAAAAGCTGATGAAGAAGCGATTCAGGTTTTTGCAGAAAATTTAAGGCAATTGCTACTGGCTGCTCCGCTTGGGCAAAAGCGGGTATTGGCTATTGATCCTGGGTATCGTACGGGGTGTAAGGTCGTTTGTTTGGATGAGCAGGGCAATTTGCTTCATAACGAAACCATATATCCGCATAAGCCGCAAGAACAGTTTAAGCAATCGGCAAAAAAGATTGTTTCCCTGGTGGGTGCATACCAAATTGAGGCAATTGCAATTGGTAATGGTACTGCAAGCCGTGAGACGGAATTTTTTATTAAAAAACTTCGGTATGACCGGGATGTGAAAGTATTTGTGGTTTCAGAAGATGGCGCGTCTGTTTATTCTGCCTCTAAGGTTGCCAGAGACGAATTTCCGCAGTACGATGTAACAGTGCGTGGTGCAGTTTCAATTGGCCGCCGATTAATGGATCCTTTGGCAGAGTTGGTGAAGATTGACCCAAAATCAATTGGTGTAGGGCAGTACCAGCATGATGTTGATCAGAAGCTCTTAAAAGAAAGCCTTGATGTGGTGGTTGAATCATCCGTGAACATGGTTGGGGTAAATGTTAATACCTCATCACAGCATTTACTAACTTATATTTCCGGTTTGGGGCCTCAATTGGCCCAGAATCTGGTTGATTACAGAAAAGAGAATGGAGCTTTTTCTTCCCGAAAAGAAATAATGAAAGTACCAAGAATGGGTGAGAAGGCTTATGAGCAGGCAGCTGGCTTTTTGCGAATCCCTGATGCTAAGAACCCTTTAGATAATTCTGCTGTTCACCCGGAATCGTATCATATTGTGGAGAAGATGGCTGCTGATTTAGGCTGTACAATTTCAGAATTGATCGATTCTGAAGAGTTGCAATCAAAGATTCAGCTTAATAAATACCTGGATGATAATATTGGGTTACCAACACTTCGTGATATTGCCAGTGAATTGGCAAAGCCTGGCCGTGATCCACGAAAAATTATCAAGGTTTTTGAATTTGCGCTTGGTATTTACAATATGGAAGATTTAAAAATCGGGATGGAGCTGCCTGGTATTGTTTCGAATATTACCAAGTTTGGTGCTTTTGTTGATGTAGGCATTAAACAAGATGGTTTAGTGCATATCTCACAATTGGCTGATCGATACATCAGTGACCCAAATGAAATAGTGAAACTTCACCAACATGTAAAAGTTAAGGTTATTGATGTTGATATTCCCCGAAAGAGAATACAACTTAGCTTAAAAGATGTGCCTCAGGATTAGTTTTCCTCAGGGATTGCTATCCAGCAAATCAAATAAATCAGTAAACCGGGAAAACCGGCACTGAAAATGGATAATACAACAAAAATAACCCTGATTAAAATAGGGTCAATGTCAAAGTAATTGGCAAAACCGCCAAGAACCCCGGCAATAATTTTGTCTTTGGATCGCTTGATACGTTTCGGTTCAGTCATCGTTTTGGGTTTTACTCTTCGTCTTCTTCGTCAAATAAGTTTTCCTGACTCTCAAGTTCATTTTCCAGGAAATCTTCGGCCTCTTCCAGAAGCTGTTTAATGATGTCTTCAGAAGAAGGAGCTTCGCTCAACCAAAAAATTTCCTGATCGGCCCAAAAATCTTCCACATCACTTTTTACAATAAATTTAGGTTCCTGGGTGTGAACTACGTAAAGTAAGTCAGGCGTTTCCTGTGAGTTGTCTGCTATTAAAAATTTTGGTAGCATCATAAGGTATGTTTAATTGTTTACAAACAAATTTATGCAAAAATCAGCTTAAGTTCATATGAATAACTTTAGTTTTTTGTGAAGAAAATGAAGGCTTAACTTTAGCTTTTTATTATAATCTATAAAACCACCTTCTTTGATGGTGATCATGTTTAAACGGTTGTGTTTTGATCTTCATACAAGAAAATGTAAACTATCGAATAAGCCTGCCTGTCGGATTTCCTCCCGTAGGGATGGCAGACAGGAAATATCAATCAGAAAGTTCTGTACTTCCAGCTTTTATCTAACTTAATATTTAGATGCCTCAATTCCTGCTAGTTCCAAATTAAACCTATTGATTGTTTTAGATAATACTTTCACCCTGTT
>JANQII010000149.1 GCA_028282195.1 Prolixibacteraceae bacterium | reverse complement strand
ACGTAGACCTGGCTTTTGGGATAGCCCTTTTTAGTTTGTTTGTATCTTTTCAATGATTTGGTCATCGGTCATTCGAACCACAAAATAATTATCAAAGCCTGCATTCGTAGCAAATTGCACGGCCTGTTCTTTCTTTTTAAATTGTCCGGTCCTGAATTTTAACCAAACATCTTCTTTCACAAGAGCGAAAACATGTGGTTTCCCTTGCATATAGCGTTTGAAGATTTTTACTGCTTTGTCTTTAGGGTTACGGGAAGCCATTACCTGCACCGTGAAATAAGAATTCTGATCAGCATTTCCACGTTTCTGACCGGCAACTAATTCCGGATCATTTGAAATGTTTGCTGGTTGTTTAAATTGATAAGAATAAATGTCGAAGTTACCTTCTCGGTCCGATGCAAAAAAGAATTTATCATGCTTTTCAGAATAGCAAATTCCCATGTCGTCAGCATTCGTATTTACAGGGTTTCCCATGTTAACTGGCTTTTGAAATTCGCCATTTTCAATATTGGTATAAAATAAATCAAAACGACCATAACCAACATGCCCCTCAGATGCGAAATAAAGTCTGCTGTCAGAAACAAAGTAAGGAAATACTTCGTTTTTATCCGTGTTAACCTTTTCTCCAATGTTAATTGGTCCTGACAAGTTTCCCTGATCATCAACAGTGCACATCCACAAGTCAACCTGACCGATAGAACCTTCCCGGTTAGAGCTAAAAACCAGCTTCGATCCATCAGGGGAAATGGTTGCACGTCCAACGGAATGTTCCACGGAATTGTACTTGAAAGCATTAAGCTCACTCATTTTTATTAATTCGCTTTTCCCGTAGTACAATTGGGTTAGCTTCTTTTCCTTTACAATTTTAGTTAAGAAAATAGTTTTGCCATCCTTACTAAAATTTATATAGGCATCTTTAAAGCTACTGTTCGTTTCTTTAAGCGTTTTCTTTCGAACAGCTGTTGTTGAATCATCTTTTATTTCAGCATAGAAAAGATTCATTGAATGACCGGGACCTGACCTTTCTGATTGTGTGGTGGAGATCGTACCAAAATAAAGGTAATCGCCTTTTACAGAAGGGGCCAGTTCAGACCTGTATGAACTTAAACTCATGCGACTGATTTTATGAAAGCAGGTATCCAGTTGATAATCCTTCCAAAAATCAGGTTCATTAGTAAGAGCATCCAGTTTTGTGCCGGATAACCCTTTTACATTATACTCTTTTAAAACAGATAAAGCTTTTTCGTACCGGGCGTTATCAACAAGAGTATTAAAGTAGAGCTCAAAGTCTTCAGCTGAAGACCTTTCATCAGTAACTAATTTTGAAGCCCATTGCTCAGCTTTTTCGAAATCTCCAATTTTTGTATTGCAAATTGAAGCCATTCGTAATGCCTCAGGGGTGTAGCTTTTCATAGCTAATTCTTCAAAATAAGGCAATGCCTGTTCGTATTCCTTTTTCTCCACTAAAGCTGTCCCTTTCTTTAGCAAAGAGCCTGGAGTAAACGAAGTAATAGGCAAGATCAATAAAACCAGTAGGTTTTTAACAATAAATTTTGCCATTTTATAGAACGAATCAATTTTGTAGTTAGAAATGGGGTAGCTATAGTTTAACACTGTATTTAACATTAAATCAGCAGCGTACCTTTTTCAGCATCAATGATACAAAGAATATCAATACGAACTATGGGAACTCAATTTTGATCTTTCAAAGTGCAGGGAAGAGTTATCAAAAAGCCATAAAAAAGAGGTGAGAATGATAAAAAAGATTCCTCAAACTAATCTTTTGTTAAAAAAATCAGCTTAAGGAAGGATTGAATTTTATTGTATTTGAAGTTATTTAACGCTCCAAACAGATTCAATATCTTCTAATGACATCCCTTTGGTCTCGGGAATTTTTTTAAGAAGTTGTCAAAAGTTAAATGATAATATATGCTATTGAATTGAACAATTCGTTTTTTTGACCCTCCCTCTCCTGCTTACAGCAGGCAGGGTGGGTTAGTTGAAAAAAAGTGTCACAATTCATGATGTTGGCAAATAGCACTATTTCATACGATTACAGCCACTTTCAGTTTCTAATTTTAAACAAGTTCACTTTGTTTTTTTCAAAAAAAAGTAATATAATAAACCTTGATAGAAAAACGACCTTTTAATAACACCGATGATAGAAAGAAAAAAATATAATTGATAATCAAAGTACAATAACCACATCAGAATTAGTTAAAAGAACAGGGGGATGATAGACAAATCATACCCCTGCATGGACAAATTAACCTTCGTTGACCCACTAGGGCTCGAACCTAGACTCTTCTGAACCAAAATCAGACGTGTTGCCAATTACACCATGGGTCAATCATTATGCGCCTTTTCGTTAAAGACAGCGGCAAAATTATAAAAAAAATCAAATCGGAAACAATTTTTTTTGAAAAAATTAGATCATGTGCAAATTGCGTGATTTATGCACTGATAATGAGAATTATATATGTTTTCTGTTGTCTTGATAGATCCTTAAAAACTGCTTTCAACCTGAGCGTATAACTTTTTAAGAAGCTTTTTTCCTCGTGATTTTATTCCTGCCGTTGAGTGAAACTCCATTTCGTGCTCAATTAACTGGATTAACTCATGCTTAAATTCGGGTTCGAATTCTGAAATTTCATATAAAATTTGCATGGCATGTACCCGGATTGCAACGGACATTTCAGCATTTGTAAATTCACTCAGGCAGTATTCAAGTAAAAAAGAAATATCTTTCTCAGGAATGGGGTTTAAACCGATCAGTTTCAGCATGTGCCTTTTTTTTCCTTCATTTTTAGTTTTATTGAGAAATGAGATGTACTGAGGAATGTAAGGACGTATTAACTCCGGTTTCTTCTCATGTATTTTGTCTGATAGCCAAATGGCACGCCAGCTGTTTTTGATTTGATCATCCAGACCAATCTCAATAAGAATATCGATTTTCTTTGGGTAATCAATCAGGTATTGTATTAAGAGGTGGATATTATCCCAAGTATCCAGAAGTTCGAAAAATTGCTCTTGTTTCATAAAATTGCTTATCCGGTCTGTTCTAAAAACAAAGATAAACCAATTTTGAGGAATAAACCGGTGCTTTTAAACCGGGTGGGGGAGAATATTTACAATTGCCGAAAAAACAAGTGCCCAACCCACAATTGAAATAATCATGTAGGCAAAAGCATGTCTTTGCGTTGAATAATATTTTTTCAAAAGGAAAGCCCCTAATGGTATACTTAACAAAACAGGAGTACTAATAATTATTCCCCAAAAACCATATTTGCTTCTTAGCCGAACCAGAAAACGATTCTTTTTATTAAAGGTGAGCTTGTTTTTTTTGCGTTTTGAAAAAGATTGCCAAAGCCTTCTAACTTTTGCTATTAAAAACTCTGGTAATAATTCCCGGGCGACATTTTTTATTTTATAAAAATTGCGAATTATAATTCCACTTACGAAGTAGAAAAAAACAAAACCGGCAATTCCTCCTAATGTTACAATAATTACTGCATGCTCTTGCTTAAAACCGATTAACATGGCATAGGGGAACGTGACAAAATACTTTACTGTAGCCAGTAAAAAAACATGCAAAATTTTAATTATACCCAACATATCCGACTCCTCATTTTAACGTACAAATTAACAACGTAAAGCTATCAAAAATGTTTCATAAGAAACTGATAATAAAGTTGATTTTTAGCATTATTAACGATTCGTTTTAATTATTTAAGACATAAAAAAAGCGGCTCCAAACGAAACCGCTTTAAAGACTATATTAATAATAAAAATTAGTCAACAATTGCTTTGAATTTTTCAGCTTCGAAATACTTGGCAAATTCCATGTCAGATTTAGCCAGATCTTTCATTTTGTCGTTTAATTCAACTGCTTTTGCAAGGCTGTCATACATTAAGTTTTCTTTTGCAGTGCGAGCACCTACAACAGCGATAAGATATTGCTTCATGAAGCATTTTGGCATATCACAAGCTTCGAAAATTTTCAATGCAGCGTTGTTGTCACCAGCTAACAATTTAGCCAAACCAGCATTCAGTGATTCTGATTTGCCGAAGTATTTAACAGCCTGGTCGTAGTTCCCATTTTTCATAGAAACAATACCCATATTGTAATTAACTTCTTCACCGGCACCAGACGCTGCACCAAATAAAGTAGCTGCTTTTGCAACATCACCTTCGAACAATGCAACAGCACCTAAGTTATTTTTGATGATAGGCTCGTCATTATTCAATTTTTCAGCTTTTGTAAATAATTTACCAGCTTCTGCATATTTTCCTTGTTTTGCTAAAGCCAAACCAGCGTTGTTATAAGCTCTCCAGTCTTTAGGGTAAACTTTGATCATTGAGTTATAAATAGCTAGTTGCTTGTTTTTGTCGTCAGTTAAAGTACCTGCGTAAAGCAATTCTGCTGGGTTTAATGAAGCAGGATCTGAATCAGCTAAAGCAGCAATTTCTTCATCCGTTTTTCCAATAAGATCTACGCTGGCAATCAATTTAGCACGACGAAGTTTTGGAAGAATTTCATCAGCTACTGCAGTGAAAGCTTCAGAAAGATTTTTGATTTCTCTTTCGCGAACTTCAGGATCTGAATACATAGAAAGAACACGCAAGATCAATTCTTTATCCTGGATGTTAGATTTTTCCATCATTTCTTTGAAACCATCCCAGTCTTCAGGAGTGAATTTGGTTTTCAATTCAGCTTCAACTTCAGCTTTCTTTAATTTTTTTGAAACAACTTTAGCAGAAGAACTTTCACGTTTTCCGGCAAGTTTAGTATTCCAGTCTAATTCACCATCAGGAGATGCGTATGCAGAAATTTCAACACTTTTAAGGTCTTTGCGTTCAGCATCGTTTGCATCTTTAGTGTAAGCGTAAAATGCTTCAACGTCTTCAGCTTTTAATTCAGCACCGCGAACATAAGAGCTGTTAATCAAATAGTGGATGTCGGCTACGTATTCATCAGGAACAATACGTTGGAATTTATCGATGTTTGGATCGTAAACACCAGTTGTATTTTTTTCACGCTGTACCCCCAGGATTGGAGCAGGATAGTTCATAACCAAAGATGAAGTAGCTAAAACACCGTCAGCAACTTTAATAGGATCAAAATCTAAAGATGCAGCACCTTTTGATGCCGTAATCCTGATCTCAAGTTCAGATAAACGCATGTCATCAGTAAACTCAATAGCATCTTTGTAAGCAAAACTTCCGCCGCTGGTGTAGCTAATAACTTTGTTGTTAGCATCAACTTTTTCACCTTGTACTGTTACAGGCTCAAAAGCAACTTCACCACCATTATATTTCAATACAGGAGTAGCAACAACAGTTGCTTTCTTGTTGAAATACTGAGCTGGAAAACGTCCATTGATTGCAACATCAACATCACCTCCATGAGTTTCAAGGATTTCAGGTGTAACTTTAAAATTAATTTGATCAGCGTTCTTCTTCATTTTCTGAAGGCTGGCACAGCTTGTCAAAAACAATGCTGCCAAGGCGAACAAGGCTAGAGGTTTTAAGTTAAAATTTTTCATATTGACAGTATTAGAATATTGATTTTTATTTGAGTTTATCCATCATGCTCACAAAATTAAGAATGTTTTGATGAAATAAAAGGATTAACCATACTTTTTTAATCAACCAAAACCCTGTTAATCCCTAATTTATACTCGCTTTTAAATATCAAATCCTTCAATAATTTGTAATGACTCTTATTAGCAACAAAATCTATCTTGTTTGTATCGATTAATAAGATTGGAAAATCGTTTTGTTGATTAAAAAAACGAAAATAAGCTTCCTTTATTTTTTCAAGGTATGAAGGTTCCATTTTTTGCTCATATGAGCGTCCTCTTTTTTTTATGTTTTTCAGCAAGTTAGGCACATCCTGATGCAAATAAACATACAAATCCGGTTTCGGAAGTTTTTCATATATAATATTGAAAAATCGCTGATAGAGTTGGTACTCCGCATCAGGCAAGGTGATTTGGGCAAAAATGAGCGACTTCATAAAAAAGTAGTCAGAAATAACTAACGAGCTGAATAACTCAAAATCGCGAATGTGATGATTAAGTTGGTTGTAACGATCAGCCAAAAAAGACATCTCAAGTGGGAAGGCATATTTGTCTTTATTTTCGTAAAATTTTGGGAGGAATGGATTTTCCCCAAATCCTTCTAATACAGATTTTGCCTGAAAGTCATCGGCAAGCATACTTGCAAGTGTTGTTTTGCCCGACCCAATATTCCCTTCTATGACCAGATAATTGATATTCATATATAAAAATCCCGGAGGGTTTATTATCTAATTAAAGGTTAAAACCTCCGAACCAGGTTCGGAGCAGGCTCTGCAATTGCATTGCAGCTACTTTAGTTTCTATAAATTTCCACACAAA
>JANQII010000123.1 GCA_028282195.1 Prolixibacteraceae bacterium | reverse complement strand
GTATGATTTTGAATGTTCGATACCGGATTTTGGTCCGATCCCAATAGCTATCAGGACTACCAGTATTGTATTATAAAAAACGTTTTCCATGCGGCGGATGAAATGTCGAATGCTTCAGATAACCCATTGCGTCCGCCTGGTTCCTTACCACATATCCCAACACCGGGTAAGCCCGTTTAAAGCCGGACAAAACCCGGTGCTACAACTATTTAATCCCTACGGGATATCGGGACCAGGGATCTGTACAGGGGTGTCATCTTTTCAAAAGATGACACCCATTGCTTACTTGACTTGACACTAGCCAATTACCTGATTTTTAAGATAAAAAATTTAATATTTGTAACACAAAGTATAAATGTCTTATACGTTCTGCATCGGAAAATGATAAAAAGTACGAGTAGAATCTTTTCTCACTTGTACACAGGCTCCATTCTTATTAACTTTAATTGCAACTTTACAACCAGGTATTTGTTTTGAAAATTGTACTATAGCTCATTTAATTTTTAACACTAAAAGCAAGAAATTATGCCTAAAACTCATGTAGAAAAATCAATAACAATTGCTACGAATGTTGAAAAAGTTAAACGTATCATCACTGATTTTAATCATTGGGAACCGTGGTCGCCATGGCTGATACTTGAACCCGGAACAAAAGTTACGGTTTCAGGCGATGGTAAAACCCAGGAATGGGAAGGAAAACGAATTGGTTCCGGAATCATCAAAGTAGTTTCGGAAGGAGATTCGATAATCAATTACGACCTTACTTTTTTAAAACCCTGGAAGTCGAAAGCAAAGACCGATTTTATTGTAGAAAAAGTAGATGAAAAGAATACCAAACTGACCTGGACGATGGATGGTTCATTGCCATTTTTTATGTTTTGGATGAAAACGATGATGGAGCGCTTGATTGGAATGGATTACAACAGGGGCTTATTAATGCTGAAGGATTATATTGAAAAAGGAAACGTTGAAGCTAAATTGGAATTCCCCGGTGAATCCGATTATCCCGGGTGCAAGTATGTTGGAATTAAAAATGAATGCACCATTGATAATCTTGGAGAGGTAATGAAAGCTGATTTTGAAAAAGTAATGGAATTTGTTCAGGCAAACAACGATGCTGTTACTGATGAATGGTTTTCAATTTATCACAAATTCGATTTTAATAAAAATAAGGTCGTTTACACAGGTGGTGTTGGCGTAAAATCTGAGCAACAGAACTTATCTGGTGGCTTATTTAACGGCAGTATACCTGCAACCAAACTGCACACAGTCCGGCATATTGGGCCATATGAGTTAATAGGCAACGGATGGAGTGCATTAATGTCTATGGAAAGGGCGAAAGAGATTGCTAAAAATAAAAAGGTTCCACCAATGGAATTTTACAGGAACAGCCCGGCAGATACCGAACCCAAAGATTTAATATCTGATATTTGCATGGCGGTTAAATAGAGCATATATCTTTTATAAGAAAAACAGGTAAAGGCGTGTGGTAAATATTATTTTTGCATCACGTCTTTCTTTTATAATTTTCATCATCAGTCATTCCACCTGATACTTACAACTTAATTGAGGTATCTTACATCCAAATTACTTAAATTTGCTAAATGAACATAACAGGCACCTGGACATACAAAGAAGATTTTGAATACGGCAAATCAAAAGGAAAAGTAGAACTAAATCAAGTTGGAGACGAAGTTACAGGCATTTTCACTTTCACAGAACAAGTTGAAAACGATTACAAGATCAACGTAACTGAAAAAACAAAAGGGACAATCCTAAATGGCAAAGTATTGCTGGAAAGCCTTGAAGTATTTGCCCTGCAGAACGACAAAGCGATTGATTATTTGCCTAATAATTTTGAAGTACACCTAATGTCCGAAAATAAGCTTGTAGGCTCAACCTTCGATAGTGATAACGTTTGCGGAGTATTTGTTTTGGAGAGATTAGATGCATAGCCCCTGTTTCGCCAAGAGTTGAAGCTCAAAAGATTTCACGTCATTCCGATTGTTCACCTAATCTTATCAGGCTTAATGAGCAAATGACAGTTTTGTTTTTAATTTATAAGACCCTGTCAGGTGCAAGCACACTGACAGGTCTTTGTCTTTCCCAAAACCTGTCAGCGTTGAAAAAACTGAACAAAAATCTGTCATTGGCAACTTGATTCTGAATCTGTATGCAAAAAACAACCCCTCGCTCGTAAACGAAGGGTCATCAACTATTTTTAATATAAACAATTCTACTCCTCAGGTATTGGCATTCCCTTAATCCAAGGTGCACCAACTTCATTAAGTTTTTTAAGAAGGGCTGGAATTTCTTTATTAAGCACCTCTTCTACTCCATTTTTGATAACCGTAAAATCTTCTTTGGCAATATCGAAGGTTTTTCTAAGGTTTGGGGTAGGGCCATAAGTTGATTTAGCTGTTCCAATAATTGCTGCAGACAATCTCCTGCCTACAGTGTGAGGGTTTTTCTCTCCGATTTCATTTTTGGCACTATTACCACTTAAAGCCAGTTGCCATTGTTTAAGTTGCTTTTTCAAATCATGAACCTGCTTATTTATATCTCCCGGTGTTAGCGATGATCGCTCAAGGGAGCTTTCAATTTGCTGTATCGTTTTTGAAGTTTCAGCAATAGTAAGGCTTAAAGCCTGGGTTGCTCTTTGCATTTGGCTAATTTCTTTCCAGAAAGCAACAGATTCATCGTATGAAGAACCTTCCAAAGCCCCTTTTCGCAATGGCTTTACTTCGAACTCCTGCAGTTCTGATAAGTTTGTAACCACACCATCAACTTCTTTGCTTAAGGATACTTTATACTTGCCCGGGACTACCAAAATTCCTGATACCGGTTTGGGTGAATCTGGCTTAGCTGCCCGGGTAAGGTTTGGATAACGCAAATCCCATGCTATTCGTTGGAAACCTTTTTTCGTTTTAGCTTTCAGCTTTCTAACAACCTCATTATTTTCATCCTGAACAGTTAACCAAAGTGCAGGCTTTTGCTGATTCTTTTCATCATCAAGCTCCTCCCATCCGGGAAAAGGAATGTCTTTATTTTCTTTTGCAAGCTTTTTTTCCTTCTTCTGGCGTATTTCTTTATTGGTTTTGATATCATCCTTCAGGTAAACCGTGAAAACAGCTCCAAAAGGCGGGTTATCAGCTACAAAATAAGATGCCCCCTGCGACCCTTTCTTTTCACCTCCCAGTGGTTCGCGCTGGATGTACCACCAGGCATCTTTAACCGGGAATAAACTTGCTTCTTTTTCCAGTTGCTCAATGCTCACTTTCCGAAGTGGTGAGTAATCATCCAGGATAAAAAAGCCCCTGCCAAACGAAGCACCAACCAAATCATTTTCATGTTTTTGGATGGCCAGGTCGCGAAAAGAAATGTTTGCATCGCTGGTTAACTTAACCCATTTCGAGCCACCATCTACTGTAAAATAAATACCAAACTCAGTAGCAGCAAATAAAAGATTGGGATTAACATGGTCCTGAACAATACGCCATACCAGGGTCCTGCCCGGGATATTTGATGCGATAGACGACCATGTTTTTCCTTTATCGGTACTTTTTACCAGGTAAGGTTTTAAGTCACCAAACTTATGATTGTCAAGTGCTACGTATACCGTATTCTCATCAAACAAATCGGCTTTAATGTCATTCACAAAGGCAGTTTCCGGAACACCGGGGATATCCCCTACCTCAATTTTAGTCCAGCTTTCTCCACCATTGTCAGTAAGCTGGATCAGGCCATCATCGGTACCCGCATAAATTAAACCTTTCTTTTGGGGCGATTCGGACAATGAAGTAATCGTATTGTATGTACTCATAGCATACATATCCCAGGGCGAATCCCAGCTTTGTTGCCTGCCCATTATGGGCAAGGTAATCCGTTCCTGATTGCGTGTTAAATCCCCTGAAATAGCCGTCCATGAATCACCACGGTCATCCGATTTCCACACCATTTGCGATGCATGAAAAATAGTTGTCGGATTATGCGGGCTAACCAAAACAGGCGCATCCCAGTTAAACCGGTGTGCCGGGGCCCCTTTATCCGGCTGGGGCTGGATGTAAGTAATTTCGCCGGTAGTTCGGTCAACCCTTACCAGGTTACCTTCCTGCCACTCGGCATACATAATATCCGGATTTCCAGGTTCGGTAGCGGGCTGGTGGCCATCTGCAAACAGAACAATTTCCCAATCGGAATTACGAATGCCACTTATATTGTCAGTGCGCGAAGGCCCCGCCTGCGTAGAGTTGTCCTGTGTTCCCCCGTAAACCGTATAGAATGGTTTTTTATCATCCACAGCTACTTTGTAAAACTGGGTAACCGGCAGGTTTTCAATATAACGCCAGTTTTTCGCCAAATCAAAACTCTCATACAATCCGCCATCAGTACCTACCAGCAAGTAGTCAGGATCATCTTTGCGGAAAGCAATGGCATGGTTGTCTGAATGCTTAAACTTCTCTTCCATTCTTTTGAATGTCTTTCCGCCATCATCTGAAACCTGAACACGTACATCACACAAATAGATTCGATCAAAAGCAAAAGGTGAAGCGACCAGCTCCTGGTAATAATGCGGCCCGGTTGCCCCCGAAACAGCGTCAGACATTTTTTTCCATGAAGCTCCCTTGTTTTCAGAACGGTAAACAGCACCCTTTCGACGATTTAATTCGATGGCAGCATATATTACATCGGGCTTTTGTGGAGAAACAGCCAGGCCAATCTTTCCTTTACTACCAGTTGGCAATCCCTTTTCAAGCTTTATCCATTCATCACCTCCATCAGTAGTTTTATAGATAGCCGTTTCAGGTCCACCACCCATATAAGCAGCTACGTTCCGGTGGCGTTGCCATGTTGCAGCGTACAATACATCCGGGTCGCGTGGATCAATTATCAGATCGGTTGCTCCGGTATATTCTTCATCACCCAAAAGTTTTTTCCAGCTTTTTCCTCCATCACTAGTTTTATAAACGCCCCTTTCCCCTCCCGGGTTCCAAAGAGGGCCTTGTGCTGCAACCCATAGAATAGCAGGGTTTTCAGGATGAATTATAATTTTTGAAATATGTTTTGATTCTTTCAGCCCCATGTTCTTCCAGCTGGCACCGCCATCTAAGCTACGGTAAATACCATCACCGTACCCAACATGTCTGCCACCAACATTTTCGCCGGTACCCACCCATATTTCATGCGGATTATTTGGATTGATGGTAATGCAGCCTATTGAATAAGAAGCTTCTCCATCGAATATCGATTTCCAGGTAACACCGGCATTGGTAGTTTTCCAAACACCACCAGAACCGACAGCAACGTACCAAATAGCATCATCCTCCGGATGAATGGCAATGTCGGCTATACGCCCGGACATAAAGGCCGGACCTATATTACGTAGTTTAAAAGCCTTAAAGGTTGACTCTGTTAACGGGCCTTTAGGCTCGCTCTTTTCCGTTTTTTCTTTCTTTTTTTGTGCAAATGCAGCATGACTTTCAGCAACCAACAAGGTTACTGCAAGTAAAATAAGGATGACTTTTTTCATTCTAATTATTATATTGTATTATTGAAAGTTTTCGAAAAGGATACAAATTATTTTTGGTTTAGTTCATTTGAAGCCGGAAGGTATAAAAATATTTGCGGGATTTCAACTATTGGATACCTGATAGTGGTTTCCCGATTCTGGATTTTGGATGTTAGATTTCCCGCGGGGAGTACATTTCAATAGTAAATGATAGAATAGAATATCTTTCTCCGTGGGGGAGATAGAGAAAGATAACCGTAAAAATAGAAGGTTGTAACGTATCTAAGCCCTATTTATCTTCTAAAATAAACTATCTTATTAGCCTTCGGCTAAAACACTGATCGCAGATCAGCGCTGGCACTGGGGGATTTTCTAAGGGATAAGATGCCGGTTCCAATCAGCTTAATAAGGTTTTTAAACAAATAGGACTGATATAGCTATTAAGGTTTGCAATATACTGATAAGGTTTATTGATATTATGGGTATGACTGGTATTCTTAATCAGTGAGACATCAAACCTTATTGTTCTAATTTTACCTTAATAGGTAATTCGTGTAGAAAACCCCAAGCTTATTTCCTTATTTGGGTTTGGAGTAGTAGGAAGGAGATCCCGGTTTTCACCGGGATGACGGCTTTTTAGGGGGAAGCTTGGAGTTGAATGATGGAGATTCCGGCCTGCGCTGGGATGACGATGGTTTGGGAAGGGATGGGATGAAGTAATTTGTGTAGGTGTGGAATGACGGTTCCATTAAACGGGTTTTTCAAATAATTTTGCCATTTTTGAATAAGTTATTCAATTCACCCAATTCGATATGGAAGAAAATATACCTAATGCTAAAGATTTACCCATTTATAAAAAGGGTAAGGAAATATACGATGTAGTCAGTCGTATTGCCGATTTAATTCCTGATGAAAACGAGCACCTTCAATTTGTTAAAGCCGAAATGCTCCATGATGCAGCCTTACTTACAGTTAAAGTTGCCGGTGCAGAAGGTGGTGGCCTGTATGACTTACGCATGGAGTGCGCTGCTATTATCCGCAAAGCTGCCCGTGACCTGATGGTTAAAAATCACTCGTTGGAAATGTTTGGTTTTGAGGAAGTCGAATATTACGATATCGTTAGAAACCTGATTGAAGAATATCGCTTATTATTTATTGATTGGGTAGCAGGATTTGATAAATGGGATTATATCATTGACCGCTGGGGTTTATTTAATCCACCTGGAGTTGGTCCTTTTGATCATGATCCTGATGACGATATTCCGTTTAACCCCGATGATATTGATTTAGAAGATTGAATAAATTTATTACCTTATGTTAATATGATTAATTTTATAGATAATTTTTATGTAGAAAACCAATCTTATTACCTTATTTGGGTATTGGAGTTGTAGGAAGGAGATCCCGGTTTGCACCGGGATGATGGCTTTTGAGGTTAAGGTTTGGAGTTTTGCGATGGGGATCCCCGCCTTCGCGGGGATGAGGTTTTTGTTTTTGTGTTAGCTAATTGACCACCCCGCCCCGGCTGTCACCAGGATACCTCCCCTATCCTGATTCCATCAGGCAGGAGGGGAAATAATTGGGTGTTTAAAAATGATTTGAATACCCGTTTATTTTCCCGGAGGGAATATAGTTCAATAAAACAAAGAATATTCCGTGAAACTATTCTCCGTAGGAGATAGAGAAAAAAACCATAAAAATCAGGTGCTTAGCACCGTATCTAAACTCTATTTATCCCCTAAAGTAAACTATCTTATTAGCCTTCGGCTAAAACACTGATCGCAGATCAGCGCTGGCATCGGGATGGTGCTTTTTGTGTAGGGTGTTGATGACGTGGTTATTCAGCTTAATAAGGTTTATAAACAAATAGGACTGATATAGCTATTAAGGTTTGCAATATACTGATAAGGTTTATTGATATTATGGGTATGACTGGTATTCTTAGTAAGTGAGACATCAAACCTTATTGTTCTAATTTTACCTTAATAGATAATTCGTGTAGAAAAACCCCAACCTTATTTCCTTATTTGGGTTTGGAGTTGTAGGAAACAGATCCCGGTTTTCACCGGGATGATGGCTTTTGAGGTTAAGGTTTGGAGTTTTGCGATGGAGATCCCCGCCTTCGCGGGGATGAGGTTTTTGTTTTTGTGTTAGCTTATAACAGTGAAGCATGTAGTTCGACAGGGATATCATCTTTATTAAATTCCTAAACTTATTATTTAAGGTATACAGGCTGTTTCGTTTTAGATATAACTATTTCCAATGACTAATCATTCAATAGCCTTTTATCGAATTTATAATCTTTATAGCTTATTTTGTATAAAGCACTATATACTGACGGAATAAACAATAAGGTAATTACGGTGCCAAATAATAAGCCTACCATAATACTTACGGCCATACCTTCCCACATTTCACCTCCGGAAATATAAAGAGGAATTAAGCCTAAAACGGTTGTAAAAGTTGCCAGCAAAATGGGACGGAAACGTTGCAGGCAGGTAGCTATAACAGCATCCTGACTTGTACGTCCGAGTGTTAACTCTATTTCCATACGATCAATGAGTACAATCGCATTATTAATGACAATTCCGGCCAATGAAATTACGCCTAAAAACGGCATAAAACCAAATGCTTCCTGAAACACCAGCAAACCAATTACCACTCCAATAATACCTAGAGGTATCGTAAATAACACCATGGTCATTTTGCGGAACGAATTAAACTGGATGATTAATAACAAAATAATGATAAAGGCTGATATTGGAAGAAATCCGGTTACCGACCCCATACTCTCTGCAGATCGTTGGGCATCCCCTCCAAATTCTAAAGTATAGCCGACAGGCCAGTTTTTTTCTTGCTCCTTTAACCAGGGAGTAATTGCAGCAATAATAGCCGAGGCATTGCCATCTGCTTTTAATTCCGAGCTTACCGTGATTGTTCTTCTTAAATCGAAGCGTTTAATTTTAGCGTACTGCCATTGGGGAATGATGGAGGCTACCTGCAACAATGGTACACTTTTTCCTGTTCCCTGCGCGTAAATATTGAGGGTTTCCAATGAAGCCAGGCTTTGTTGCTGTCCGACATGGCTACGCATAATAATAGGTATCGATTTATCATCTTCGCGGTATTCCCCTGTCTGAAACCCATCCAGCACCGTTTGCAGTGAAGTAGCTATATCAGAACTGGTGATACCGGCTGAACGGGCCCGGTTCTGATCGATTTGAATCAAAAACTTTTTACTTTTTGGTCCCCAGTTATCTTTTATGTTCTTGGTTCCACTTATACCGGAAAGTTCAATTTTTACTTGTTCCGCAATTTTTGACAGTTCGTCCGGATTGTTCCCTGATATCTTAATTTCTACCGGAGTTCCCCCTCCCCCGCCAGCAAGGGTACCAACCTTTATATCAGCATTGGGAAAATGCTTCAAGGTAAATTGGTCTAAGCGTTCAATCATTTCCATATTTTGCTCAAATGACGAGGTGTTCACCAGCAAATGAGCATAATTGGAGTTTGGTTCATCGGGCGAATAACCTAAATCATATGACTCGGGGCCTTCACCAATATAAGAAGACCAATCGTTAAGCCCTTCAGAACGGTTTTCATTTACCAGAAGTGAATCTTTCATGAACTTTTCAATCCCTCTTACTACCTCCATCGTTTTTTCAATTTTATAACCTTCAGGAAGGTTCACATCTATCGTAATCATATTTCTGTCACTATCCGGAAAGAATATAAAAGGGACTTTGGTAAACCCAAAAAGTGAAAGAATAAATAACACGAAGATTCCGGCTATAACCTTGAATTTATGATGAAGTGCAATGATTATGACATCTTTATACTGTTCTTTCAGCCAGGCTATACTCCGATCGATAATTCCGTTTTTCTTGTCTTCTTTTAATTGTATTTTCAGGAACAGATAACAAAACATGGTAATTACTGTTAAGGCAACGATCCATGAAGACAGTAATGCGATGGTGATAACGACAAAAATAGGTCCTACAATATCACCCATTGTTGTGGGGGAAAGGTAAAAGGCTAAAAACGCTGCTGAAGTAGTTAAGGTTGAAATAAGTAAAGGCATCCACAACTCGGAAAAAGCCTGTATGGCTGCATCGTATCTTTTTATTCCTTTCTCAATTTTAACAATGATCGTTTCTGCAACTACAATAGCGTTATCAACCAACATCCCCAAGGCCATGATAAGAGCTGCCAGGGTAACCTGGTTTAAGCCCATGTTTATGATTCCCATAATCATTAAGGTCATTATGGTAACGATAGGAATCAGGCTTGCAATAACAAAACCGGTACGAAATCCCAGAAATATCAACATGACAATCAACACAATGGAGATTGCCTGAATTAGATTTACAATAAAATCATTGACTTTAACATCAATATAGCTGTCCATTGAAGAGACACGGGTAAGCTCCAGGCCAACAGGTAACATTTGTTTCCATGCCTGAACAAGCTCATTAACCTGCATGCCCAGGTTAATGATATTTGCACCTTCCTTCAGGTTAACATGCAGGGAAATAGCTTCTTTTCCGTTGATTCGAACCAGTTGGCCGGGAGGATCGATATAGCCTTTACTAACCCCAGTAATATCACCCAGCTTAACCAATTGATTTCCGTTACCTACAGGAATGAACATTTCACGGATATCATCCACCCGATCAAAATTCCCGGTTGGCTCTAAAATAATGCGTTCGTCCCCCAGGTTAATTTGACCACCTGAGTTTAATATGTTTGTGGATGCAATGATTTGTTGTAAGCGTGATGCAGAAAGTCCATATTCTTTTAAACGGGCATTATCAAACTCAATAAAGACACGTTCCTCCTGATCCCCTCCCATTTCAACCTTAGCAGCATCAGGTAATTTGATCAGTGCATCTTTAATATCATCAGCATACTCTTTCATTTCGGCATAGCTGAACCCATCCGAAGTAAGTCCCACCACAATACCATACACATCGCCAATCCCTTCATCATTTAAATTGGGGGTAACATCTTGGGGCAGGCCTTTAATATTCGACAGCTTACGACGTAAACGATCCCATACCGATTGGAGTTTTTCAGGAGAAACCTCGTCTTTTAGGCTAACCGTTACTACCGAAATTCCTGTTCTGGAGGTACTGTTGATTTCTTTTAACTCGGGAAGTTCCTGGGCAATCTTTTCAATCTTATCGGTTATCAGCAGTTCTACCCTTTCAGGACTGGCTCCGGGAAATGACGAGACTACAGTGGCTACCCGAACGGTGTACGGGGGCATGCTGTCGCGTGAAAGCCCAAAATACATTGCTATTCCCATCAAGATGATGGCACCTAAAACTGTAAAGGTAATGCGGTTTTTGTCGATTGAAAATTTTGCTAAGTTCATTTAGTAAATCTGCTTAAGTTATTGAAGGGTTACTTCCTGTCCGTCTAATAAAGTTTGTAAGCCGGCAGTTACCACTTTTTGATTGGTTTTTAAGCCACTGGTAATCACAAAACCCTGTGCTGTTAGTTCGCCTATATTAACTTTCTGTTTTTTAGCTATTGTCATCCCGTTTATTTGCTCAATTACAAAAACAAATCGTCCGTTGCTATCTTCGCCCACTGCATGAGCAGGAATTACGATGTTTTGTTTGGCTTCATCGCCTGCACTAAAATTAAATTTTACGGTAGCTGCCATACCACTTTTAATATCTTTGCTCGGGTCAGTAAATTCAACCCGGACGGGATAGGTAGACGAGCTGGCATCTACAGCCGGGGAAACCTCGGTTACCTGTCCTTTAAAGTTTACTCCGGGAATTGCAGCAAGGGCAATGTATACATCCATTTCTTCCTCAACCTGATTAATTACACTTTCCGGCAATCCTAATGATACCTCCATTGCATTCCCCGCATTAAGTACTGCAACTGTTTGTCCGGGACTTACATTTTCGTCTATTTCAGCATTTACAGCTGAAATAATCCCATTATCAGGCGCATATAAGAAGCCATATCGTACTTGTTCTTCTTCTATTTTTACCCCTCGTTTTGCAGATTCGTAACTTTCACCGGCTGTTCGGAAAGAGTTTTTGGCTGCTTCAAAATCGCTAAGAGATGCGCTGCCTTTTTCATACAAGGTCCGTATCCTGTTGTACGATAATTTGGCTGTATTCATTTGCGATTCTGAACTGTTTAAGGCTGAAACAGCCCTTTCGTAACTTAGCCTTGATTGTACATTATCAAGTTTTGCCAGAAGCTCTCCTTTTTTTACCTGCTGTCCAATTTTTAAATTGTGTTCAGTGATAATCCCATTGGTCCTGAAACTCAGATTGATTATTTTATCGGTGCGGGCAGTTCCGCTAAAGGACAATGTTTTTCCGCTTCCGGTTAATTGAATTTCCTGAAACTTGACAGGACGAATTAGTTTATCCTGTTTTTTATCGTCGCTTCCACATGAATAAGTGGTCATTACAATTACGAGAAAAAAGATCTTAATAACATGTTTCATGTTTCAGTATTTTATTGTTGACTATTCTTACTTAAAAATTCCTGAAATTTCAGTCTAAATACCTGGTTTGCTGCTTCCGTATTTAAAAGAAAAAAACTTCCCAAATACCTTTCCATCTGTAACATGGTGATCAGGTAGCTGTAAATGGCGTTTGACCGTGCTAACCGGGCATTTAGGTAATTGTTCTGAGCATCGAGTAACTGGGCTATATTTACAGCGCCCGAGGAATAGGCGGTTTGCGTAAGCTCTAAGCCTTCCTGTGCTGTAGATTCTGAAACTTTCGACAAACGTATATTGGAAACCGCGACGATTATATCTGAAATTGCATTTCGAATATTTGTTTCCAGCAGCAACTCATAATTCGCTTTATTGATTTCAAGCTGTTCTTTTTGAATTAGTGAAGTTTGTTTATCTAAATTGTTCTGGTTCCGGCTAAAAATGGGTAAGGAAATATTTACCCCGGCTGTATAATAACCATCAGGGAAACCGGGGATTGAATTGCTTCCTGCACCAGAACGGGAAAATTCCTGGTTGTACTGTCCCTGAAGCCCAATGGTAGGAAAATAGCGGCCGGTTTTGTATAGTTTAATGCTTCTTTCTGTTGCTTCCATATTAAAATCCAACTGCTTAATTTCCGGAGCATTCTTCAAAGCCTCCTGCTTTAGAAATTGAGTAAGTGATTCATGCGTAGAAGGATTTTCAATGTATTCGATCATATCATCGTACTGGTATTTTTTAAAAATTCCTTCTTCCAACGATACATCTTCAATATCAATCGTATAATCCAGTGGGTTGTTCAGTAAAAAATTTAAACTGTTAAAGCTTTGCATTAACGTGTTGGCAGCCTCAATTAAAGACTGTGTATTTTGTGCTTTTTCACTTCGGAAACGGAGCAGGTCGGTTTTGGCTGTTCCGCCACCCTCAAAATTATCGCGTGCTATCTGTAAGTTTCTTTTCGTCAATTCAAGGTTTCGCATTTGAATACCCAGGTTTGTTTTTAAGATAAGCGCATTCAAATAGGCATTTGACACATCAAAAATGGCGTCCAGTTCTTCAACATTGTATTTCTCCTGCTCGGCTTTGGCCAGGCTCTTTTGTATGCTTATTTGTGCATTTGCCCCCTCCGAAAAAACCACCTGCTCAAGGGTAATATTTCCGCTGGTAGTAAATTCGGGGTTTTGTCCCTGACCTGCTTCTGCCAAATCGGGGTCAACATAAGCGCCACTGGCCGATGAAGTGATACTGGGCAGATAGTTACTCTTAGCCGATTTTACATCCTGCTTACTTAGCTCAACATCTTTTTGACCTGATTTTAACAATAGATTGTTCGCTAAAACCGTATTGATAGCCTCCTTGAAGCTGTAGGTTTTTTGTGCCAAACGCGATTGTATAACACCTCCCACAAAATTAATGTCGCCAATATTTTTAAACCGAATGGGAATCCCTAAAGATTGCATGGTTTGGTAGTTAATGGTTAGCTCGTTGTTCAGATCAATATATATGGGCAGCTCCGAAAAATTGGTTCCGTTTATATAGGATTCGATAACAAGGGCTGTCCGCCTGAAAAACCGGTTGAAACTGTCGGCACCAACGTTGGTGGCCATTATTCCATTGGTTATATCTTGTCTTCTCCCTGCTGTAAACGAAGGGATCTTCTTTTCAATAAGCTTTTTGGCCAGTTCCCGGGTATCTTCGTCATTCAGGGTGAAGCTCATGGCCATGTACAAGGCATCAATATCGTCAAGCTCATTTATAATATCCGACACATTTTCATATGGGATCAACTTAAAGTTGGTGTTCAACTCTTTGCACACCCGCTGAAATATAGCTTCAAAATCAACAATTTTAACCAGAGGCTTTTCAATAACAATTCCCACCTTTTTATAATCGGTGAATTCTTTTAACTGTGCCAGGTCTTCTTTAAAAGAACCGGAAGGGGCCAGGTACACCAGGTTACTAATGCCCGAAGTTTCCCGTTGAACATCTATTTGGGTTATTTCATTTCGAATAGAAGATACTACGATGGTTGGAACCGGAAACTCACTCTGCTGCAGCATTAGCAGGTTGTTATACAAGCCAACTGTAAAAATGATATCCGCAGTAGATTGCAGCTTCCCGTATTGTTCGGCAGCAATGCTTAGGTTGTAATTGTTGATGTAAACATTTTCCGGAGAAAAGTTTACGATGGCATCTTCACCAACAACAGCATGTATTTCTTTTTTTAGATCCTGAAAAAGCGATTCTACTCCGGGGTTGGTATGGTCCAGTAAAAAACCAACTTCATAAACTCGTTTTTGTGCGTTTACATGAATGGAAAGACAAAATAATAACAGAAACAATAAGTATCTTTTATTCATTGCAGGAAGTGATTGGTTTGAAATCTGTTTTAGCAATTAAATTAACATCTATTAAGGAACTAAAGTTCAACGAGACATAAGCTGGAAATATTTATCAAAGAAACACTTTTCAAAATGAAACCCCGGGATGATGATTTTATAAGAATTGTACGACAAAGTCCCTGATTTTCATCAGGTCACTTCTCCTGTCCTGAGTTCATTGAACTGGAAGGAAGAATTCACTATGCAGACTACAGTGGATCAGTTAAAGAGGATATAATCACTAAAACCATAAATCCTGGAGCAATTATTTCGTACAACAAACCAATCAATTATAACAGTAAACTTATTTTTGAACTAGTGCTTCAATTCATAAAGTTTCGTTGAAAAACTCATCGGATGACCCTGCTGATATTGAGTATTTTAGTCATCCGATGAGTGACACGTTAATTTAAAAACCCACTATTAGTGTCAAGTCAAGCATGCCCTATCACCCTCCCGGATACCCGGGATTCTTTTTGCTCCCGGCTGCTTTAAAAAATCCTTTATCCGGCAGCTGCCGGACTATGCGCGTATTTTTATGCATTGCCGGAAACAAAAATATCTTCGACTTAACCGACATTTCATACTTGACTTGACACTAG
>JANQII010000251.1 GCA_028282195.1 Prolixibacteraceae bacterium | reverse complement strand
AATTTGGAATATTGGGTATTCAAAATTGAATATTTTACATTTAAATGTTGATAAAATGGATTGTTATTACCAAATAAAAGATGTGTATAAAGGGTAGATGCATAGGGGGAAAATTAAAGAAGGGGTCAAATGACCGGCAGTAAGAAGTTCGGTGGAGACATTTCGATACGAATAGTCATCGGATCACTCAAAGTGATCCGATGACTCAAAATGGAAATTAAGGCATAAAATAATTTGACACTCATTGTAAAATAAATTTACACCTAAATGATATTGTTTTCTGTCAACTCGCTTATAATGAGCTTACAATAACGTTCGGCATTAATCTTGAAGAATTAAATTGTGCTTTTGCTGGTTAACAATTCGTTAGTTCTTAGCCCGGTTTACTTGAAATAAGTTACCGGCTTGATGAATTATCGTTTAAACAGAAACAAATCATGATAAAACAAATTTTAAAAACAGCTTTTCGCTTTATTCGAAAAGACACCTATCAATCATCGTTAAATATACTGGGATTGGCATTGGGGTTTTCAGCCTTACTTTATATTTCAGCCTATTTTTTTCATGAATACAGTTTCGATAAATTTCACGAAAAATCGGATCGGATTTACCGGATTGTAACCAAGGCTAAAATTACAAGTACAGAAGAGATTTTGCCTCACTCTGAATTACCCATTGCTGCTGCATCAAAAAAAGACATCCCCGAAATTGAAGATGCTACACGTATTTTTTATCAAAAAAATGTTACGGTAAACGTAGATGAAGATAAGTATATTGAGAAAAGATTTTGGTATGCAGATGAAAACTTTCTTCAAATTTTTGATTTTGCTTTAAAAGAAGGTGATAAAACAAAAGTTTTAGCTGAACCCAACCATGTTGTTTTAACCGAATCATTGAGCAAAAAGTATTTTGGAGAAGAAAACCCAATTGGAAAAACAATCAAACTGAATAATGGCAATAACCTGTATGTAGTTAGCGGAATTCTGGAAGATATTCCATCGAATTCTCATTTACAATTTGACATGCTTGCTTCTTTTTCAAGTTTACCTTTGAGTAATAGGGCTTCTATTGGTGATTGGGGCCACTTTAGGGATATGTACTCCTATGTATTGGCAAAGGAGAATATTGATTCTGAAGCTCTGATGAAAAAATTTCAGGCTTTCCCAATTAAATATTACGAAAAGATGTTGCAGTCAATAGGGTTTTTCTCATTAAAGAAAATAGAGGAACAGGGGGGATATGTTCACCATAGCTTACAGCCTTTGGCAAAAATTCACCTTAATGATACTTTTAGGGATGAAGTATGTGTTCATGGAAACAAACAGTTACTTCATGCTTTAGGTATCATTGGGATTTTAATCATTTTTATAGCCTGCTTTAATTTTATAAACCTGAACACTGCAAGAGCCTCTTTACGTGCTAAAGAAATTGGGATTAAAAAGATGATGGGATCATCCAGGAAAAAGCTGATTGTTCAGTTATTAACAGAAACCTTTTTACTATGTACGATTGCTTTATTAATAGCTATTGCTTTTCTTTCAGCCAGTTTTACAGTTATTAACCAAATTACCAACCTTACTATTGAAATAAAAAGCCTGTTTAGCTCCTTTAACCTGTTAACGATGATTGTCATACCTTTATTTGTAGTTATCGTTGCAGGTATTTTCCCTTCCTATGTTATAAGCAAATTTAATCCGGCTGAGGTAATAAAAGGTTCTGCATTAAATTGGAATTCAAATTTAGGCTTAAGAAATTCGTTGGTAGCATTTCAGTTTGTGGTGTTTATCATGTTAATATGCGGAGTTGTACTGGTAAAAAAGCAAATCCGGTTGTTACACCATCAAAATCCGGGCTTTTATAAAGAGAATGTACTTGTTGTAAAAAATACGAATAAACTTGGAGGAAATAGTGCAGTATTTAAAGATGAAGTGTTGAAAACCCCGAGTGTTATAAATGCCAGTTATACTTCTGAATTGCCTTCCATGTTCTCAGGAGATAATAATCCGTTTAGTAAAACAGACAAAAAAGAAGCGGTATTCTTAAACAAGATCTTTACTGATAAGGATTTCTTCGAAACCTTGAAAATAGGATTTGCAGATGGTCATAGTTTTAAAGGAAGCTTTGCCGAAGAACGGAACAATGCCATCATATCAAAAAAAACAGCCGAATTATTTGGTTGGAACGATTGCAAAGACAAAATAATTTTCGATTATCTTAATGGCAGGAATTATAATGTAATCGGAATTGTTGAAGATTTTCATATTGAATCATTAAAAAATTCTGCATTACCTTTAATTATTCGATGTACTAATAATGCTGACTACCTGGCTATAAGAATCCATCCTGGGAGTGCTACAGCTGTAATTGATTTAGCTGGTAATTTGTGGAAAGAACTGACCAATGAAGATCCCTTCCAATATTTGTTTCTCAACGAATCATTTGACAATCAGTATAAAGCCGAAGTTCAATTTGGTACAATGATCAACCTGTTTTCATTCATTTCAATTGTCATTGCATGCCTGGGTTTACTTGGTTTAGTTTCATTCACCCTTAATCGAAAGCAGAAAGAAATCGGCATTCGAAAAGTAAACGGGGCAAAAGTGTCTGAAGTGTTGGCAATGCTTAACAAAGACTTTGTAAAATGGGTAGCTATTGCATTTGTAATTGCATGCCCAATTGCGTATTACGCTATGAGTAAATGGCTGGAAAACTTTGCTTACAAAACGACCCTAAGCTGGTGGATATTTGTGTTGGCAGGTGTGTTGGCTTTGGGAATAGCGTTATTGACTGTTAGCTGGCAAAGTTGGAAGGCAGCTACAAGAAATCCGGTTGAGGCGTTGAGATACGAGTAATGACCCGATGTTTCGGGGCCGGGAACTCGTGGATAGAGGCTTTGAGGAATGAATAAGAATTACTAATAGAAAGTTAAAATGCCATTAGTCGAATCATTTATAAACGATGCTATTTTCTCAATATTAGATATGAGTAGCTCTTTTATGTCTTTTGTTGAACAATTACCACGACGTATCCAAATAACTTTTGGAGGAAACCCGAACATGGA
>JANQII010000241.1 GCA_028282195.1 Prolixibacteraceae bacterium | reverse complement strand
GAGAAAACAGTTTCTTTTATTCTTTCATGGTATTATCCTAATCTACATCGAAAAGAAAGTGGATTTCATAATTTAAAGAATAGGGCTAATTTAAGATATAATTACAGCAACCGTTTTTCATCTTCTTCTGATGTTGCAAATTACATTTCTGCAAATTTTGAAAGACTGTCAAATACTACGGAAGATTGGGTTGCTACCTGGTATGATTCTTCATTGCCAACCTGGTTTCTTGATCGTACTTTCGTGAATACCGGAACATTGGCGACCACTTCTTGCTACCTTCTGGATGACATAACAGATGATCCGGATAATGAAGGGCGTTTTTATGCCATGGAAGGAGTTTACCTGGGGCATGGAACCTGCACGCATGTATTTCATTACGAGCAAGCATTGGGGCGGGTTTTTCCAAACCTTGCAAGGCAACTTCGGGAGCAAATTGATTACGGGCTTTCTTTTAAAGAAGATGGAGTAATTGGATACCGTGGAGAATTAAGTGGAATTGGACATCACGATGGCCGTGGCTATGCTGTTGATGGCCACGCCGGAACAATTCTTCGTACCTATCGGGAACACACCATGTCATCCGATAATACTTTCCTGAAAAACAATTGGGCAAAGATTAAAAAGAGTATTCAGTATATGATTGCTCATGACAAAGAAAAAACAGGAAAAGCAGATGGCATCCTTGAAGGTATTCAGTACAATACATTGGATAGAATGTGGTATGGAAAGATTGCATGGATTAGCAGCATGTACAACGCTGTATTGAAGGCTGGTGAGGCAATGGCTGTGGATATGGGAGATAAAAGATTTGCAAAAGAATGTCGTGCTATCTCCGGGAAAGGCTTTAAAAATATGAATGATCAGCTTTTTAACGGGGAATACTTTATTAATATTCTTGATCCTGAAAATCCTGAATCTCCAAACTCATACCTTGGGTGTCATATCGACCAGGTGCTTGGGCAATCCTGGGCCATACAGGCAGGGCTTCCAAGGGTATTGCCACAAGCGGAAACCCAAAAGGCACTTGCTTCATTGCATAAGTATAATTTTCAAAAAGATATTGGCGATTACTTAAAAACAGCAAAGATTAAACCTGTCCGCTTTTATGCACTTCCGGGCGAGGCTGGAACAGTAATGTGTTCATTCCCCAATGGAGGCGAAGAAAAAGCTCCCGGCAAAGTGAAAAATGAATGGGAAAAACTGGTAGTTGGATATTTTAGCGAATGCATGACAGGCTTCACCTATCAGGCAGCCGGGCACATGATTGCTGAAGGGCTGGCGGACGAAGGAATGGAAATTATAAAGGCCATTCATGATCGCTATGATCCGGTAAAGCGTAATCCTTATAATGAGGTTGAATATGGTAATCATTATACAAGGGCCATGTCAAGCTATGGTGCTTTTGTTTCTGCTTCAGGATTTAAATATCATGGTCCAAAAGGGGAGCTTTCTTTTGATCCTAAAATTAATCCTGAAGATTTCAAATCAGCATTTATTACGGCAGGGGCCTGGGGGACATTTCAACAGGAAAGAAAAAAGGATGAGCAGTACAATATGGTAAAAGTGAATTACGGAGAACTTAATCTGACACAGGTAGAATTAGCTCTTCCGGAAATGAAAAAAGCATCTGCCATTGTCAAATTAAATGGAGAAATAGTAGATACAAATGTGCACTCAAAGAATGGAAAGCTTATTGTACCGCTGAAAAATATTCAGCTCAGGAAAGGTGATATGATTGAGATATCCGGTAAATTATAAATAATCATTACTGACTGGATAAAAATATAGATTAAGGGCTGAAGCCCTTAACTGACATTCCAAACTGATTATTAGTGAACTAAAAACAATCAAAAGGAATAGCATGACATGTAAAAATATGATATCGGTATGTATGGCTTTTATTTTAAGCCTGAGCTCTTATGCACAAATCGATAGAAATTTGGATAATTCTTACAGTGTAAATCAGCAAAACGTCAATTATGATTTACAACTTCGTGATTATTATAAGCTTATAACTGAGCCATCTTTAATGAAAAGAGGTAAGGCAAAGGTTTATAAAAATGAATTTCTTGAAGCGATACAATTTCCTGTTGGAGGGATTGGAACGGGCTGTATCCAGTTTGATGGGAAAGCGAGACCTCGTTTTTGGCAAATCTTCAATAACATGACACATGATCACATCCCAAATAGTTTTTTTGCTGTTAGGGTGGAAAGTGATCAAGGCAATTATGTACGTGCCCTACAGACCCAAAAAGTTAATGAATTTCAAGAGATGGCGAAATTAGAGGCATCATCTGCTTTTCCCTTTTTATCTTATCATTTTATGGATGATATACCAATCGATGTTAAAATGGATGTTTTTAATCCATTTATACCTACTGACCTGAAAAATTCGGAGATACCAGCTGTTTTTTACCGGTTTACTTTTGAAAACACATCTGATGACTCAGTAGAAGTCAGTTTATTGGCTTCTCAGCAAAACGCTGTAGGTTTTTCACAGATCCCGAAAATAGTTGATGGGGATTCTTTTGCTGAACGCTATGAAAAGAGCCTTGAGCGTGAACCGGTTTTAGGGAATTCATCCAACTATTATGGTGGTAATATCAACCAGGTATTTCATAACGATAAATCGATCTCTCTTTTAATGGAAGGTAGCTTCCCTGCTTCTGATGAGCATTTTGGCCAGATGGCTTTGTTAATGCTAAAAGATCAGGATGGAGAACAAATACAGGGAACTGCCGGCTGGGAAGATTCGAGCGAATTACACGACTTCTTTTCTAAAACCGGGGCTGTAGAGGAAAAAAGAAAAACAAGAAAAAGTAAGGATGGTAAAAGCTGGTCCGGAGCTTTAAGCAATAAATTTACCCTTCAGCTTGGTGAGAAAAAAACAATTTACATGGCACTGGTCTGGTATTTTCCAAACGGATTAAATGGTGGCCATTTGGATAATTGGGATGCCTGGGGAAAAGGGAAATGGCAGGGAGTCGGAAATAACTATGCTAATCATTGGAAGAATATGAATGATTTGACTTCCTATGTCGTGGAGAACTATCAGTGGCTCATGGAAAAGTCTGAGCAGTTTTCCAATAGTTTTTACAATACGAACATCCCTTACTGGTTAGTTGAGCGAATTGGGAATCAACTTAATATTCTGAAAAGTCGTACCATTTTTCATGATAAAAGAGGATACGTCGGCCTTTGGGAAGGATGTGGTTCCGGTGATGGTTCTTGTGCCGGTAATTGCAATCATGTCTGGCATTATGCACAGGCACATGCAAGATTGTTCCCTGAATTAGCAAAGAAAATTAAGGAACAATCATTTAGTGCCATTAAGGATGATGGGCAGGTTCCTTACAGGCAACCTGCCGGGTCTCCTGCTTTTGATGGGCAGTGCGGGGATATCATTGGTGCCTATCGGGAATATTTATTGTCAACCAATAAGAAATGGCTGGTAAACCAATACCCGATGATAAAAAAGGCAATGAACTATTTGGTTGAGAAACACGATGCAGATAAGGATGGCTGGCTGTCAGATTCACCCAAGCATACAACTTACGATGCAAGTATGACCGGAAATCCATCATTCTTGTCATCCTTGTACCTGGCAGCATTAAAATCCAGTGCACGGATGGCTCTGGTATGTGGAGATGAAAAGCAGTCAAATGAATGGGATACAATAGCTGCTAACTCCGCTAAACTGCAAAATGAAAGACTATGGAATGGGGAGTATTTTATCCAGGAACCGGGAGCAAAAAGAGCCACAGATTATGAAAATGGCTGTATGTCAGATCAACTTCTTGGTTTGTGGTGGGCAGATCAGATCGGAATCAAAGACCTCTATCCTGACTACAGGGCTTATTCTGCTTTTAGAGCGATTATGAATTATAACTTTAAAAGCAACCTTTTAAATCACGTCCAGTTAGCACGGAAATTTGCTAAGCCTGAAGAGGCAGGAATAGTAGTCGCAAGTTGGCCAAACAAGGACAGGACTTCTTATGCCTCGGGATATTCAGATGAAGTATGGACAAGTTTTGAATATACGGTTGGTGCAAGCTTGATTAAATATGGACGAATTAATGAAGCATTTGCACTTTTAAAAGCAGGGTATAAAAGGTATGATGGACGGTTAAAAACAGGATACAAAACCAATAATGGATGGGGAAATTTTGGGTTTAGCGGAAACCCTTTTGGAGATGACGAATGCGGACAGTTTTATAGCCGGGCATTGTCCTGTTGGTCTGTTCTCCTTGCAATACAAGGTTTTGAATATAACGGACCTGAAGGTAAAATTGGTTTTCATCCAAAATGGAAGGAAGATGATTTTTGCTCATTCTTTTCAACCACAGAAGCCTGGGGGACTTTTACTCAAAAAATGGAAGGAAATATTCAGGAAACCAGGCTTGCTCTGGATTTTGGGAACTTATTGCTCAATCAGTTTCACACCAATAAACTCTTTACAGGGAACGTGAAAAATGTGAGCGTAATGTTAAATGGGGAAGAAATAGGTTTTAAACTTTTACAGTCTGATGAGTTGACTATCCAGTTTGATTCTTTTCTGAATTTATCTGAAGGTGATCACTTAGAAATTTATTTTAAATAGGTTATTATGAGGTTAGCATTTATTTTAGTGAGTATCTCTTTGGTACTCTTATCATCTTGTAGCTACAAGGTGGAAAGCAACAAAAAGAAAGAACCAGCCAAGGTTTTAAAACCGGTAATTGTTGGTGAATGGCAACACATCTTCAATCCAAATGATACACGTTTTGAAGAGGATTCTACCTGGTACACCAATGATCATTGTTTTGCCAGGGGACCGGATGGCAAATGGCATGCTTATGGAATTATTGGACACAAACCGATAAATCCATGGACGGGCGAAACGAAACTTTTTCATATTTCGGCTGATAAGTTTGATCAACAAAAATGGGAGGACCATGATTATGCCTTGAGAACAAAACCCGGAGTTGAAAGGGTTCTTTGGGCACCTCATGTGTATGAAGAGAATGGAACCTGGCACATGTTTTACAATATTGGGAACAGACAGGAGAATGCACCAACATATGCCAGTTGGGGACAGCTTTGCAGGGCCGATTCAAAAGATATGTTTAAATGGGAACGACATCCATTAAATCCGTTGTTTAGTGATCCCGGACACGCCAGGGATTCCTATATTTTGAAGGAAGGCGATTTATATTATTTCTACTATACAAGAACCTATGACGAGGTTGATTTACGCTCATGTGTTGCTGTTCGGACCAGCCCGGATTTGAAACACTGGAGCGGACCAAAGATTGTCCATACCCAGGCTTACGAAGTAGACTGGGGTGGTGATGCTGAAAGCCCGTTTGTGGTCAAGAAGGATGGTTTATTCTATCTCTTTATTTGCAGGGCAATGACTGAATACAACCAAACGCATGTGTACTGGTCTGAAACCCCGGATAATTTTCCAATTGAAAATTTTGTTTGCGAATTACCTACTCATGCATCGGAGATAGTAGAGGTTTCGGATAATGAGTGGTACATTTCAAATACAGGCTGGGATAAGCATGGATTGTTTATTGCAAAAATGGAATGGAAGTAATTAGTTTTAAAAATTAAAGCATAGTTGTTATCATGAAAAAATTAATCTCAATTATACTATTGGCACTGTTTGTAAATGACATAAGTGCCCAACAATGGCCGGTTTTAAAGCACTATGATGAGAACCACATTTCCAAAGTGGCTTTGCCAATCGGAGGAATTGGAACCGGTACTGTTTCCATCAATGGTCGTGGTAGCCTGGTTGACTGGGAAATTATGAACAGGCCCGGAAAAGGCTTCAGTACAGTTACTCCGGGAAATGATGCCCCGTTCTTTGCAATTCATATCAATGATGGTAATCAAAAATACACGAAGGGATTAATGGGGCCATTACTGGATTATGAATATCAACATATGGAAGGGCGTCCGGTTGATCATCATGGTATCCCTCGTTTTGAAAAGTCAACTTTTGATGCCGCTTATCCGTTTGGAATTGTGAACCTTTCTGATGCCAATCTTCCGGTTGATGTGAAGATAAAAGCATTTAATCCATTGATCCCGGGAGATGCAGATGCCAGTGGAATTCCAATAGCCATTTTAAGGTATGAGGTTTCTAATAAAACAAATAAACCTTTAACGGTTTCCGTTTGTGGCTCAATCCGAAACTTTATCGGGAAAGATGGCAGCAAGTATCATCATGACTGGAAAGGCGACAAAATATTTGAAGGAGCTGTAAAAAACAAAAATGAATACTTCTCAAGTGGAAATCTTACAGGCATAAAATTCCTGCCTGGCGAAGTGGCGGAAGATGATCCTGCCTGGGGAACCATGGCCCTTACAACTGATAATGAAACAGGAATAACATATAGAACAAGCAGTGTACACAATGCCTGGAGCAATGCCATCCTTGATTTTTGGGATGATTTTAGTGATGATGGCAAGTTGGTTGAAAAACCAGAATTAATAGATAATGACCCAATGGCTTCATTATCGGTTCAGCAAGAAATTCCTGCCGGTGGAAAAAAAGAATTCCAATTCTATTTGAGCTGGCATTTTCCAAATCGCAAGGCCTGGTCGCCAGAGGTGGTTGGAAACTACTATACCACCCAATACAAAGATGCGCTGGATGTGATCCAAAGAACATATCCAAAACTGAAGAAGCTTGAAGCAAAAACACTTCAGTTTGTCAATTCATTTGTAAACACAGATTTACCTGAAGTTGTAAAAGAAGCTGCACTGTTTAATTTAAGTACACTTCGTTCCCAAACTGTTTTCAGGATTGCCAGTGGCCATATGATGGGCTGGGAAGGGTGCATGGATGTAAATGGCTCATGTGCCGGATCGTGTACCCATGTTTGGAACTATGAACAGGCTACTGCTTTTTTATTTGGTGATTTGGCTAAAACAATGCGTGATGTGGAATTCAATTATTCCACTCGGGATAATGGTAGCATGTCTTTCAGAACCGGATTGCCATTATCAAAAGCACAGTGGGTATATGCTGCAGCAGATGGCCAGATGGGGACGATTATGAAGATGTACCGTGACTGGCAATTATCGGGAGATACAGAGTTCCTGAAAAACTCCTGGGAAAATGTTAAGAATGCACTGGCATTTAGTTGGATCAAAGGCGGATGGGACGGAGATGTTGATGGTGTGATGGAAGGGTGCCAGCACAATACCATGGACGTGGAATACTTTGGCCCAAACCCACAAATGCAATTTTGGTATTTGGGGGCTTTACGGGCAGCAACACAAATGGCAAATGCCCTGGGAGATAAAGAATTTGCAGAAAAGTGTGAAAAACTGTATGAAAAAGGAAGTAAGTGGACAGATGAAAACCTTTTCAATGGGGAATATTATGAGCAGATTGTTATGCCCCCTAAGAGCCTTGAGGATGTAGCAGTTGGGATTCGATCAGGAATGGGGGCAAAAGATGTTACTGACCCTGTTTTCCAATTGGCAAAAGGTTGTTTGGTCGACCAATTGGTTGGGCAATACATGGCACACATTTGTGGTTTGGGCTACCTGGCAAAAGCTGAAAATGTAAAAACTACCTTGCAGAGCATAATGAAATATAACCACAGGGAAACCTTGGTTAACCATTTTAACAATATGCGTTCATATGCCCTTGGAAATGAATCTGCATTGCTGATGGCAAGCTGGCCCAAAGGTCGTCCTAAGGTCCCGTTCCCCTATTTCTCTGAGGTTATGACTGGCTTTGAGTACACTGCAGCAGCAGGGATGCTTTATGAAGGATTAGAAGATGATGGTTTAAGGGTGATTTTCAATATTCGCGATCGTTATGATGGTGCAAAACGAAGTCCGTTTAACGAGGCCGAATGCGGACACCATTATGCGCGGGCTATGGCCTCCTGGGCAAGTGTTTTGGCATTAACAGACTTTCAGTACTCTGCAATTGATCAATCAATTAATTTCAAGAAAAGTAACGGGAATTGGTTTTGGTCAAATGGCTATTCCTGGGGAATTTGCCAAATTACATCAGATAAATTTATACTATCTGTTTTGAAGGGAAAACTGGATATTAAAAAAATAATGCTTGATAATAAAGAGGTAAAGAAATTTAAATCAGTAAGATCGGTTCAAGAGGGAGACAAGATCTTAATTGCAATACAATAGTATAACTGAATTTATTATTCCATTCCATTATTGTCCGGTTAAAATCTTAGATGACGGGCTAAAGCCCACGATCAACGTGGTTTGCATAACCCCCGGCTTAAGAGGCTGTTTTCACACAGCCTCTTAAGCCGGGATCCTGGTGCAATTATGCCCCTCTTATCTTTGATGAATGCATCATCTGATCAGGCATTAACCATTGCGGTAGCAGCAGATTGTTTTCTGCCTAATGTAAGGATGGAGCTGAGTGAAGATTTCCTGAAATTTGATTTCCCGGAATTTGGACTCGGAGATTCAAAACCCGTTCAAATAGCTTTGGTATTTTACAGTCATCCAGCTGATTATCGGGCAGCATTAAAAGCGTATAGTACAGATTTTCCCCGGTGGTTTAAGTCACCAATCCCGCGTAAACCTCAGTATGAAGGATCATTCTGGTATCATGATATATTCAATGTTCCCGATGAAAATGATTTACTCCGACACAATGCTAAAGCAATTCTGTCCATATCAGGATACGTGGTGAATATGTGGATGATGGTAAAGGGGCGTTTTCAAAATATGATCGGGGATATGTTAGTGTTTGGGCAAATGGAAAACATTTGGGCGTTTTACCTGATGATTATAAACCAGGCTTTCAGGGTATGATCCAGCGTACAGAGCAAAAACATGTTTTTGCTTTCCCAGTGGATAAGGACCATGTTTTTTCAGGGGAAGCACCAGTAATCGAATTAACACAAGCGGAGGAAGAAAGTTGGTTTGTGCCACAACGTGTTGAGCTTTGGTTAACTTTTGATCATGGAAAATCATTAAAGGCTGCTGTCTGGATACCTCAGATGGGAGCCATAAATTCCGGAATAAGCGGGATTATGATAGCTCCAAAAACGGAATTACAAATGCAATGGGTAAAGAATTGATTGTAATACACAGAAATGGCTTGACGTAATAATCAGGATAAGGATTTTTTATTGTCACCTTCCAACTATGTTTTCCAATGCGGCGAAAGAATTGGATAGAACATTTAAACAACAATTGATTTCGCCTATTCCCTGCACACATTCCATCACTGGGTTAATCCGTCAAAAGCCGGACAAGAACCCAGTGCTACAAATATACAATCCCTTCGGGATATGATCTAATGCTAGCTGAAACTGAAAACTGGATACTTGGTATTTGATACTGGGGTCTGGATTTTGTAATTTGAACACTGGTAATTGAAAACTGTGACTGGTGATTGCTTAGCCCGTAGGGCTTAAAGCTTAGTAGCCCGGGAAACCGGAAGAACGTAACCCCGGGATTTGAAACACAAAATCTGCCAGGCGCAACTGCAATGTTTTTAAAAAAAATAACCATTCATGCGCCTATACCTGCATCATTTTAGGAAATGAACCAATCATTTAGCCGTAATTTCCAGCAAACCGGATATCTGGTGTCAATTCAAGTGTGAAATGTAGGTTAAATCGAAGATATATTCACATAATTTCAGCAAGTGCATCCTTATTTGAGATATGAATGATGTGATTGTAAGCTTTCTGATAAATCATCTTAATACACCTCAAAGATCAGATTAGAAAATATTATTACATTTGAGCTCAGCTAAAACTGAAAAGTATTTGAAAAAATATTTACGAGAACTCAAATTGAATTTGCCGAACGACAATACCGACAAAAACCTGGTTAAACAGCTTCAAAAAGGGAATAAGATAGCTTTTAAAATGCTTTTTGATAAGTACGCTGTTCGACTATACCAATTTTCTTTAAAGTATTTAAGAGATAAAGAAGACACTGAAGATTTATTGAATGAAGTCTTTCTGAAGATTTGGGAAAACCGGTTCGCTATAAAAACGAATACATCATTTCAGGCTTACCTTTTTACAATTGCTTACAATGATATTAGAAAACGGTTCTTAAAAAAAAGCCGTGAAGAAAAATACATTCAATTATTTGCAGAAGAATATGCTCATGAATCTTCAGTAGGAGAAGACCAGCTTGATTATAAATATTTCGTGGAAAAACTAAATAAAGTAATTGATCAGCTTCCGGATCGAAGAAAAGAGATTTTTTTATTAAGCTATAAAGAAGAACTTAAAAACAAAGAAATTGCCGAAAGCTTAAATTTGAGTGAGCAATCAGTCAAAAATCAACTTTCTATAGCCAGAAAATTTATCGTGTCTAAAATTAAAGAAGACAATTACTTAGCTGGTACCCTTTTATTCTACTTGTTTGTCAGCTGATATTTTTTCAAAAAAAATACGTTTTGGGCGGTACGTTTTGGAAGGTAAATGATATTACCAATAAAATGTATTTGCAAAATGTCGATCAACAGAAAGCATATTGAAAAAATTTTTAAGCAAAAGTCAAGTTTAACAGATCAAAAAAAGCTTGAAGAATATTTTAATTCAGAAGAACTCAATGCAGAAACTAAAGAGATCTTAAAAGAGCAATGGGAAAGTTTTGAAGCAAAACAAACCAAACTTGAAAATTTCAATCCTATATTCCATCGAATATACTACACCATCAGTCAGCTCGATGATAAGCCGCAAAAAAGAAAAGTATTTTTACAGATTTTGCAGATTGCTGCGGCTTTGTTTATTGGATTTTTAATTGCATCTGCTGTTTATTATTCTTCCAATTATAAAGCTGCTGAACCTTCCACTCATGTTGAATTTGTGTCAACAACCGGTTTTCGAAATCAATTTAAATTACCAGATGGCACAACGGGGTGGTTAGGGCAGGATTCTAAGATCAAATATCACTTAAATAGGAAAGGACAACGTTTTGTGAAGCTGGATGGATTGGCTTATTTTGATGTGTCACGTAATCCCCAAAGGCCTTTTATTGTAAATACCCCAAGTAATCTGGACGTTAAAGTTTTAGGGACAAGATTCAATATTTCTTCTTACACAGGAGATGAAGTATGCGAAGTTGTTCTGGAAAAAGGAAGTGTTAGTTTAAGCCTTGAAGATCGTAATCTTGGGGAAATGAACCCGAATGAACGTGTTGTTTATCATCCTGAAAAGAATTCATTCACCAAAACAATTGTTAATGCGCTCGACTATATTGCCTGGAAAGATGGAAAACTCATTTTTAACGATGCCTCACTGGAAGAGGCATGCTTTAAGTTAGGAAAATTTTATAATGCCGATTTTGAACTGCGGGTAAAAGAGCTTAGTGGGCAGAAGGTACGATTGTACTTGGAAGATGAATCATTGGAAGAAGCATTGAGATTGATAAGCATGTTAATGCCGTTGGAATATAAGATTGAAGAGCGCAAAATGAATTCAGACAATAGCTATTCAAAGAAAAAAGTAATAATAAAAAATAAATTAATGAACTAACTAAAAAAGACGCGGGAAAGCACTGCAATGCTTCCCCGCTGAACAGTAAAGTCGAATGGATTTTTAACCTTACTAATTTTCAAATTTATGAAAAAAAATCACAAGTGTAAGGCGTGGTTTAACCATGCTTTAAAAAAAACATTTCTTGCTATGAGATTAATTCTGGTTTTATCTTTGATTTGTATCATGCAGTCCTTTGCTTTGGACTCTTATACACAAAATGTTACAATTTCTATTTCTTACAACGAAATGAAATTGGAAGACATTTTGATGAAGATTGAAAGTAAAACAAAGTATCGTTTTGCATATAACAAAAACGAAATTGATGTTGAAAGAAAGTATTCTGTAAACATTCAGGATACAGACATTAAAAGTATCCTTGATAAACTTTTTTATCAGGGAGATGTAAGTTACTCGATTATTGACAGACAAATTGTATTGTCTTCGTCAAACAATAGAGTAATATTTAACCAACAAAAAGATGTATCCGGTAAAGTTACCGATTCTTACGGGGTATCATTACCAGGTGTTTCTATTGTTATCAAAGGTACTACAACTGGTACCATTACTGATTTTGATGGAAACTTCAACTTATCAAATGTTTCTCAGGATGCCACCTTGGTATTTTCTTTTGTGGGGATGAAAACTCATGAAGTTGTTGTTGGTAATCAAACTTCGATCAATGTTGTAATGGAAGAAGATGCGATTGGTATTGAGGAAGTGGTTGCAATAGGTTATGGTGTTACAAAGAAAAGTGATTTGACAGGATCGGTTGTAAGTATGGATTCTGAAGCTTTAGTTCGGCAATCGGCAACCAATGTAACTGAATTGTTGCGTGGTGCTTTGCCGGGCATTAATGTAGGTACAAGTACTTCAGCAAAAGGAGTATCCGGCCTGGAGATTAGGGGTCCTACTTCGCTGGGAACAAGTAATTCGCCTTTAATTGTGGTAGATGATGTTATCTATCAAGGGGGTATTGAGGATATTAATCCGCTGGACATTGAGAAAGTAGATATATTAAAAGATGCCAGTTCTGCTGCAATTTATGGAGCAAAAGCTGCAGCAGGTGTAGTTATTATTACAACAAAAAAGGGAAACAAATTAAAACCAACCATTAATGTACGAAGTACTGTTGGACTGGCAATAGCCAATAAAATGGAAGAAGTTTACGATGTTGATGGATACCTGAATTATCGGAAAGATGTCCTCGATCGTTTTGATATTGATAGTCCGGTGGGTTATTATTCGGATCCATCGAATCTCCCGGAAGGTGTTACCCTGGATCAATGGTTAGAATATGATAACTTGCAGGGAACAACAACGCCGCCACAAGATATATGGTTCGGAAGATTACAACTGCAACAAATTGAAGTAGATAATTACAAGGCCGGTAATGAGCTGGATTGGGGAGATCTTCTTTTTAAAACGGGACTCCGCACAGATAATAATATCAGTCTTTCAGGAAAAACCAATAATCTTTCCTACTATACTTCATTAGGTTATGTTGATAATGAGGGGATTAATATTTATGAAAAGTATCAAAACTTTCGTTCTCGCATTAACCTTGAGGCTGATGTCACCGATTATTTAGCTGTAGGCATGAACGTTCAGTTTAGTGAAGAAAGTGAACCACAGGGACTTCCTAACACTAAATCTTTATACGACAGGAATAGTCCCTTGGGATCCTTGTTTTACGAAGATGGAACCTTTAAGCATGAACCCCACGATGATGCGCTGGGAGGTAATCCTTTTCTGTATGAATATAGAGATAATCATTATAAGCAGAGAGACATTTTTGCCAATCTTTACAGTGAAATAATGTTGCCATACGGGTTCTCATACAGGGTAAACTGGACAAATAGATATATGATGAGACAGGATTATCGGTTTACTCCATCAAAAGCATCTTTAGGAGCAGGAGGTGGGTCTGGTTCACGCAGGGAATATACACAGTACCGCTGGATGGTTGACAACATTCTAAAGTGGAATAAAAAAATTGGAGTACAGAACTTCGATGTGACCCTTTTGTATAACGTGGAAGAAAACAATTACTGGTATAGTTTCCAGGGAAATTCAGAGTTCGATCCAAATGAGAGTTTAACTTACCACAATTTAGCCATTGGTGCAAATCCAGTGATCGGGGCAAGCGATTCAAGGAGTACAGGAGATGCAATGATGGCCCGTTTAAATTATGGTCTCTTTGATAAATACTTATTTACGTTGGCTGTACGAAGGGATGGGTATTCTGCATTTGGTCAGGATAATCCAAGAGCTACTTTCCCATCAGTTGCATTTGCATGGAGGATTACTGAAGAAGAATTTGTAGATGCAGACTGGTTGACAAATTTGAAACTTAGACTTTCCTGGGGAGAAAATGGGAACAGGGAAATTGGTCAATATGCTGCATTGTCCAGAATGAATACGACCAAATATATTTATGACCATTCATCAGTTACCGGGGTTTTCACTACAAACCTTGCTAATAAAGAGTTAAAGTGGGAAAGAACTGCAGCGTATAACATTGGATTGGATTTTGCACTATTTGGGGGAAAGGTATCAGGTACAATCGATGCATACAATATGTCAACGACCGATCTGCTTCTGGAAAGATCATTACCTAATATAACAGGTTACAATGATGTTTTTGCTAATCTTGGTGAAGTTCAAAATCAGGGATTGGAATTGTCCCTAAATACGATAAACATTGAAAAAAATGATTTCTCCTGGAGATCTTTCTTCTCATTCTGGTTTAACCGCAATGAAATAAAGCATTTATATGGAGATATGGTTGATGTAGTAGATGAGGATGGCAATGTAATAGGTCAGCGTGAAGAAGATGATATTCAAAATGGCTGGTACATAGGTCATGCTATTGATGAAATATTTGATTATAAGATATTGGGTATATGGCAACTTGGCGAAGAAGATGAGGCGACTAAATATGGCAGGGCACCCGGCGATGCGAAACTGCTTGATGTAAATGACGATGGAGTGATTAATTTTGATGACAAAGTATTTCAGGGATATACAGATCCCCGGTACAGGCTTAGTTTACGGAATGATTTTTCGTATCGAAATTTTGACCTTTCAATTTTGTTAAACTCTCATCTCGGTTATTACGGGAGAAATAATGGACATTTCAACTATCGGGTTGGACAAGAGAGGTTAAATAAGATAAAAACTCCTTATTGGACTGTTGATAATCCGACTAATGAATGGACACGTTTGTTTTCAAATAACTTTAGTCCTGCAACCAACTGGTGGGAGAATAGATCCTTTGTTCGGGTGCAAAATGTAACGTTGGGTTATAATGTTCCAAATAATTTCTTAGGAAGATTCGATATTGAAAAAATAAGATTATTTGTTAACGTTCAAAACTTACCTGCTGTGTCCGGGTGGCAGTATAATTGGGATGTTGAGACTAGTGACCCAACTCCAATGATTTTTACTTTTGGAGTCGATTTAAGCCTTTAACCTATAAAATTTAAAAAATGAAACAAAAAATAATATATTCGGTATTGATAATTTTTTTCTTGACTGCCTGCAGTGAAGAATGGTTAGCGCCTGATCCTAAATCATTTTTTTCACCTGAATCCTCATTGGTTGATAAACCAGGAATGGAAGCATTAATTGTTACAATGAATAAGCTTTATCGGGAGGAATATGCGTTGACAGATCAACATGATATATTGGGAGAATGGAATTATTCTGATATGACAGTAAACGGGGCGCCTCCAGCATCTATCATGCATAATATGGAAACTCAGATGACACCGACTTCGACTGACGATCATGAAGTTAGAAGATACTGGAACAGAGCTTGGGAAGGAATCAAGTTTGCAAATATTATTATCACAAGAATTGACGATGTAAACTTTGATACCGAAACGGATAAAAACGAGATATTAAGTAATGGATATTTTGGCCGGGCCTACTGGTATTATCGTTTGGTCCATCAATTTGGGGATGTTCCTTTTTTAGCTACGGAAGTTACTTCCCCACGCTTGGATTTTTATACACATTTCAGGGAAGCGATACTGAAAAAAATAGCGAGCGATCTGGAATTTGCAGTTCAATGGCTTCCTGATGATGTTCTTCCCGGGCAAATTAACAAAGCTGCAGGATCATTTTTATTAACAAAATGTTATTTAGCTCTTCGTGAATTTGATAAAGCTATTGCTGAAGCCTCGAAAATTATAAATGGGGGCAAATATCATCTCATGACCGAAAGGTTTGGTACTACCGAACCTGAGTTTTTTGAATTCCCAATTCTTAATCCGGATGAGTTTGACGTTGTTTGGGATTTGCATCAAAAGAATAACAAAAGTTTGTCTGAAAATAAAGAAGTTATTTTTGTTGTCCAGGATGAATATTTAGTAGAAGGAGGTACAACAAGGAGCCAGGGGGCTGGAAAAATGAGGGATACCGGACCAACCTGGTGGCATTCGGGAGCCAGGGATCCAAATGGCGCAAGAGGCTCAACAGACAATGATTATAACTCAGGTTTGATGATGATCAAACAACTTGGAAGAGGAGTTGGAAGGATGGTTCCAAGTCAATATTTCAGGGATATGAGGTGGGAAGATCCCAATGATGCCAGGTATTCGCACAATAATTATTTTGGAATGGAAAGATTTGTTTACAATAATCCAGATTCTGAGTATTACGGACAACCTTTTAGTGGAGAACATATTACTGATATTCGTGTATGGTATCCTATTATGTATAATAAATTAGTCTATATTGATGATTCGGGTAATCCAAAACCTAATGGAGCATGGAGTGATATGTATGTATATCGTCTGGCCGAACTTTATTTGTTACGTGCCGAAGCATATTGGTGGAAAGGGGATATATCAAATGCCACAAAAGATGTGAATACCGTTCGGACCAGGGCTAATGCAAGTCAAAAAGAAAGTGTGGATATTGATTACATTTTCGATGAACGTGCCAGGGAACTTTACTGGGAAACACCTAGAAAAACGGAATTAACAAGGGTTGCCTATATTATGGCTCAATTAGGGGAAGATGGTTATTCTTTAGAAAATATGCACGAAAATAATTGGTTTTATGATCGGGTAATGAGTAGAAACAATTTTTATCGCGATGAGATACTGAACGTTTCAAATATTTACAGGATGCTGCCTTATCATGTTTATTGGCCAATAAAAGAAAATGTAATTAAAGCTAATTCTTTAGGTCATATCAATCAGAATATGGGATATCCTGGTTCTGAAACTAATATTCCACCATTAACGGATGTGAGTCAGGAAATGCCTTAATGCGATAGAGGGGCAATATACTGTCCCTCTTAATTTTACTTATCCCAAACACATTTTTTTCTTCATTAAATTATAAACTACATGAAGTACAAGTTCCTTATTAGTCTATTAATAATTGTTTCCTTGTGCCTGTTTCAAATGCAATTTTTTGCTTTTGGATTAAAATCTGACGCGAAGGATAATGGCGTTAGTTTGAATCGAATAGATTTTTCAGATATCAAGCAGTTGAAAATGCTGTACCCCAATAACATTATAACTATTCCGTCTCCTGATCCGAAAGGAAAGCTAAGTCTGCGGGAAATAATCCTTCCTGAGTTTGAAAAATATTGTCATGTAGCTGCTGATTCAAATATATTTCGGTGGATTGGGGCAAGCAACCGAATGTTTCCCTGGGTTGGGAAAAAGGATTTGACATCCATTTTTGTTCCAAAGAATCCTATCCCTCCAAGAATACCTGCGCCCAACAAACGGGCTTTACTGATGATGTTTAAGTTAAGTAATGGAAAATTCATGACTATTATGCCTTTATCGGGGGAGTCCTCAATAAGCTGGCTTGAAACGGAGAATAATGGAAACTTAATAGTAGATTACGGTAGTTTGGGAACCAAGCCTGTACCAAAAGATGCAGAAGTACCACTTTTGGCTTGGGCAATTGGAGATGATGTATATGAATCGGTTTATAAAGTTTGGAGAAATGTGGCAAGCTCCCGACTCTACAAAGATAAAATGAGCTTGAGGAGTCACAAGAAATATCCTGAGCCAATGAAATATCTTGGATGGTGTACATGGGAGCAATATCATAGAGACATTAATGAAAGAATTATGATGAGCGCTTTCAATCGTATTGAAGAATCAGATATTCCTGTGCGATGGATTCTTATTGATGATGGACACCAAACTGCACAGACAGGAAATAGATTGGTTTCAATGAAGCCTGATATTAATAAATTTCCAAATGGTTGGAAGCCTGTCATTGCCCGCAAACAGGATGATAAGGTAAAATGGATAGGAATATGGCATACCCTTTTAATGCATTGGGGTAATGTGTCGCCGGAACATAAAATGCCTAACCTGGCTCCATATTTAATGCCTCAACCCGAAAAGAATATAAGCAAACTTCCAAAAGATAACCAATATATAACAGGCTCTTCAGCTAAAGTAAAAGCTCTTATCCCTAAAGATAATAAGGAAGAAAGCGAAAAGTTCTATGCGGAATTTATGAAAACAGTAAAAAACTTTGGCTTCGATTTTATTAAGACTGACAATGTTTCCCGTTCAGTTATCGAATATTATGGTACAGCCAATCCGGCAAGAGCACATACTTATAATGTATTATCATTGGAAAAAGCCTGTAAAAAGAATGAATTGGGATTAATGAACTGTAGTGCCCAAAATACTATCGGCATGCTTAATGCTACCAATAGCGCTACAATGCGGACCAGCCCTGATTATCAAAAGCATAATCTGGCAACATCAAAATCACAGATTTTACAATCCGTATTTAATGTGTTGTGGTTGGGGCAAACGCTATGGCCAGACCATGATATGTTTCATTCATCGGATTCTCAGGTTGGAGAAGCAATGGCCATAACCAAAGCCATGTCTGGTGGTCCAATTTACCTGTCAGATGCACCCGAAGATTTTAATAAGGATATTATTATGCCATTATGTTACAGTGATGGATTATTAATAAGGCCTGAAGCACCGGGCATCCCTTTGCCTGAAAGTGTCTTTTCAGATGCATTGTATGAAAAAGAAAACGTTTATAAAGTTATTTCCCCGCTTAAAAATAAATCTTGTGCTATTGCAGCTTATAACCTGTCTGTTGATAATGACGCAAGCCTTAAAGGAAAAATTACTCCTTCAGATTATAGCTTTTCGACTGCAATGATCCAGCCTATTGAAGAAAAATGGAAAATCCCGGATGAGGGATTAATTATTTATGATTGGAATAATAAAAAAGGTGAAAAACTAAGCCCCAAAGGATATAATATAAACATAGATGGATTTGGACATGAATTATTTTTTCTATGTCCTGTAATTGATGGTTGGTCGGTAATTGGGTGCGTGGATAAATATCTTAGTCCGTCAACTGTTAGTATTATAAAAACAAGCAAAAAGGAATTATTAATTAGCATGTATGAGCCCGGTGATTGCGTTTTATATTGTGAATATGGGAAGCCGAAATCGGAACTATTTGATTTTAGCCCAATGGGTAATAACTTCTATAATGGGAAGATTAATAATTTAATTGATCTTGAGGTTATTAAGATAACTTATCATGAAAACTAAAAGAGATAAAACAATTATAAACCCAATTTATATATACATATTTTCCATACTTCTTGTTTTCTGCATCTCATGTTCTGAAAAAGACATTTTGGAGCAAAAGAAAGTTGCAAGTCCCGATGAGAATAGTTGGATTTTTTTAATGGCAGGTCAATCAAATATGGCTGGTCGGGGCAATATTGAAATGCAGGATTTGGTTACTAATGATCGTATATTGTCTATTGATAGCAGTGACAATTGGATAGTAGCAAAAGAACCATTACACTTTTATGAACCAAACTCAGCGGCGTTGGATTGTGGTGTGAGTTTCGCCCGGGAATTATTAAAACATGTTGATGACTCAGTGATTATTGCAATGGTTCCATGTGCAGTAGGTGGAAGTTCTGTGTTTGAATGGCAGAACAACGAAGAACATCGTGGTGTAAGACTTTTAAGTAATTTTCAGCAAAAGGTTCAGTTGTCAAAGGCAAAAGGAGTAATCAAAGGAATACTATGGCATCAGGGAGAGAGAAATGCCAACGCAACTGATTTGCCAACTTACAAGGAAGCTTTGATCGATTTATTCGGTAAGTTTAAATCTAGTGTTAATGATAATAATTTACCAATTATTATGGGTGAATTAGGAAGCTTTGCACAGCCAGAAGAAAAAGTAGTATATTTTGAAAAAGTTAATGAGATTGTTAGAACGATTGCAGCAGAGAATAATAACCTCTATTATGTTTCTTCAGAAGGATTAAATCACAAAGGGGATAATCTTCACTTTAATTCTGAAGCTCAGCGCGAATTAGGGAAACGATATGCACAAAAAATGTTAGAGGTTCAATCAAATAAATAATCATATATGAAAAAATCTGTAATACTGATGTTGATTTTTGGAGTTTTTACCTGGTTCTATTCTTGTTCTGGAAAAACAGGGGATGACCATTCAAAACAAAAGAAAAAGCCGAATATTATTTTGTTAATGGGAGATGATCATGGCTATGAAGAGACCGGGTACAACGGTCATCCTTTCATAAAAACACCTGTCCTGGATGATATGGCTCAGTCTGGTTTGGTGTTAGATCGATTTTATTCAGCCCATGGGTCATGTTCACCCACCAGGGGGAGTGTAATCACAGGTCGAAATCCTAACAGGTATGGGACATTTAATGCTGGATTTTCCATTCGCCCGGAGGAAATTTCAATTGCGAGTTTACTTAAGCAAGCTGGCTACTCTACCGGACATTTTGGTAAGTGGCACCTGGGCCCGGTGAAAAAAGAATCACCGACTAATCCTGGTGCCATGGGCTTTGACACATGGGTTTCGCATGACAATTTTTTTGAACTGAACCCGGTACTCTCAAGGAATGGAGGGGAACCCGTAAAGTTTCAGGGAGAAGGTTCCAAGGTGATCATTGATGAAACTATTTCATTCATTGAAAAAAGTGAAGAGAATCCTTTTTTTGCGGTGGTTTGGTTTGGATCCCCACATGAACCGTATGAAGGGTTACCTGAGGATTTGGCTTTGTACGATGATCTACCTGATAGCCTTAGCACCAAGTATTTTGATCTTACATCCATGAAAACTGGTCGTAGGGTAACACGACCCCAGGACTCTGTTCTAAGAGAAAGATATGCTGAAATCACGGCGATGGATCGCGCCATTGGCCAGCTACGGGATTACCTTTCGTCCAAAGACTTGAAGGATAATACACTGATCTGGTACTGTGGGGATAATGGAATTCCTCCAAGCGGATATCAGTATAGTAATTTTCATAGTCTTAAGGGATCGATTTACGTTGGTGGTACCAAGGTTCCTGGAATAATAGAGTGGCCGTCCGTAATCAAAGAAAAAGCTATTTCCAATGTCAATTCTGTGACCTCTGATATGCTGCCAACACTATGCCAATTAGCTGGAGTTGAGCTACCCGACCGGCCATTGGATGGTATCAATTTAGTTCCGGTGTTAAAGGGTAAAATGGATGAAAGGGAAGCTCCAATTTGCTTTTGGAAGTACGACAGAACAAATATGAATAGAGAAAATCCATATATCAGTGAATCGCTTCAGACAGGCACCACACCCTTGGTAAAGTTGTTGGGGGGAGCCTATATACGTGTTTTTCAAAACTTCCATCATACTGAAATATCAGAAAAGGACTACCGAGGAGAACGATCGATTCTGGATGGTGATTTGAAACTGATAATTTTTGATGAATCTGGAAAAGAACTTTATAACTTGGCTACTGACCCTGGAGAAAGAGAAAATGTAATCACTGCTTATCCGGAAATAGCAGAGAGATTGGAACAGCAACTAAATGAATGGCAACAATCTGTACTTCAGAGTTTAGCTGAGAAGGATTACGAGAAAAATTAGAAAACAAGTAATAATGAATACAAATACAATAATTAAATTTACAAGAACTATATTAATAGCAGGACTGCTTTGTTTCAGCACCGTCTTAATGGGACAAAATAGCGGATTTACGAATGCCGCTGATTATGGATTTTCACCAGGTGCAACCGGAGTTGAGAATGTAAAGGCATTACAAGAAGCCCTGGATCAGAGAGGAAATATAATTGTAAGCAAGCCAGGTACCTATAAAGTAGCTGGGACGTCTTATATCGGAAGTAATACGTCAATCGAATTTGCGAAAGGAGTGATCCTTCAAAAAGTGAACGAAGAAGGGTTATTCTCACATGTCCTTCTAAATAAGGGAGCCCTTACCAGGACATGGGACGAGCATATTGCGGTGAAGGGCCTGCATGTCAGTGTAAATGGTGTGGTGAAGCGCTACAATGAAGTCTTTGGATTACGAGGACAGCTGGCATTTTTCTACGTAAAAGATCTGAGAATTGAGGGGTTTAGATGCTATGATATCGAAGGGGTTCAGTTCAGTGTTCATGTTTGTACTTTCGAAGATTTGATCATTGATGATACCATTTTAGAAGGAGATAAAGATGGGATTCACCTTGGCAGGGGCAATCGCTTTAGGATTTCAAACGCATCTTTCAAAACCATTGATGATGCGCTGGCATTGAATGCTCATGATTATGCTACTTCTAACCCGGAAATAGGTTGGATTGAAAACGGACTCATCGAAAACTGTTATGATCTGGCCTCAGGTGATCAGAAAATTTTAGGCTATTTTTGCAGGATACTTGCCGGCGGCTGGAAGGATTGGGAAAAAGGCATGGAACTTCAAAATGGTGACGCAGTGGTCTCCAATGGCAGGATATATCGAGTTGATGGGTTAGGAGAAAATGGCAGGCCAGATGGAAAGCGCTATAAAACGATGACGGCACCGGGACATGAGAAAGGGATACAGGTAATTGATGATATCAAGTGGGTAATGATGCAGAAAGGTACTGGACATACAGCAGGCGTAAAAAACGTGACCTTCCGGGATATTTACCTGGAGAAACCCCGCCCGGGATTCTCCATTCATTTTGACCAGAATATATGGAGTCGTTCCTATTACCCTGGAGCGGAGATCCCTGTCCAGGAACAACTTGTTTTTGATAATATCAGGGTTTTATATGATGATGTACATCCCCCGTTGGTAAGGATTAATACCCCTGTGGATGGTTTTACTATCACCAACTCCAGTTTCAGGAACTCAGGGATACGTGCTGATGCCCAAAAAGGGGTACTATCTGACTATTTCGCTACAAGGATCAATATTACAAATAGTATATTCAACTCGCCAGGCGAGATGGTCCTGTTGCGAAACAAAGTTCCCGGTAAGCTCATTTATTTAAATACCTCGGGTAATATGGAAATGAACGATAGCTTTTCTGCTAAAGTGCTTGAGGGAAAAGGTAAAGTGAAGATAGATTCAGATCTTACAGGTCTGAAAAACTAAAAAGTTTATTTATGTTTTCTAAGTATAGTTCTAGTAGTGGGTTTTTGAATTAACGTGTCACTCATCGGATGACTAAAATGCTCGATATCAATAGAGTCATCCGATGAGTTTTTCAACGAAACTTTATGA